>JAJZJY010000862.1 GCA_021809885.1 Actinomycetes bacterium | reverse complement strand
CCCTCGACGGCGGCGGCCGGCGGGGCCCGCTGGCTCGTGCCGGGCGGCGCCGGGCAGCGAGGTTCGGGATGGACAGACTGGCGGGGCGCTACGTCGAGGTGTACGAGCGGCTGGTCCGGCAGGGGCGACGACCCGGCCGGGCGGTCTAGATTCGAGCGGGTGGGCCCCGCTCTCGGCAGATCCGGTGACGAGCGCGTGGAGCGGATCGCCCGGGTGGAGGACAAACCCCTCCCACTGACCCCCCCGCTGCCGGCGGTCCGGCTCCTCGCCTCGGCGGCACTGCTGCCCGCCCTGGTGGCGGGCCTCGTGGCCGGCTTCGCCGGCGGCCCCGTCGCCGGCCCCGTGGTCTTCGTCGTCGTCGCCGTGGCGGTGGTGGCCTGGGTGTGGCGCCAGTCGGGGCGTCCCGGGGCCATCGGCCTCGCCGGCCGGGCCCCCGACCCGGTCAGCGACGCTCGGCTGGTCAACATCGTCGACGGCCTGTGCGCCGGCGCCGGCATCCGAACGCCTGACCTGCGGGTCGTGGATGCCGCCGGTCTCAACCTCGCCGCCGGGGGCCGCGACCCGGCCAGGGCGGCGCTGGTGGTGACCAGCGGGCTGCTCGACAGGCTGGAACGGGTGGAGCTCGAGGGCGTCCTGGCGTGCGGGGTGATGGCGATCCGCCGGGGGGCGGTGGCCGGCCCGAGCATCGCTGCGGTCACGGGCATCAGCGTCGACGTGGCAGTGGGCGCCGGCCGCGACATCCTCCTCGACGCCGCCGCCGCCCGCCTCACGCGCTACCCGCCGGGCCTGCGGTCGGCGCTGGAGGGTCTCCTCGCCGGGGGTACCGCCGTGCCGGGTGTGCCCCGCCGGGCCGCCCACCTCTGGCTCGCCGATCCCCGCCCCGACGAGCGCCTGGCGGAGTACCGCCGCCCCCTGCCGGAGCGGATCGACGCGCTGAGCGAGCTGTAGCCGCCGTACAATCCTTCCATGCCCGAACCTCTGGAGGAGCCCTCGCACCGCGTCACCGGCACGCCCCGGCTGAAGCGCGGCCTGGCCGAGATGTTGCGCAACGGCGTGATCATGGACGTGGTCGACGCCGAGCAGGCCAAGATCGCCGAGGACGCCGGCGCCGTAGCGGTCATGGCGCTCGAGCGGGTCCCGGCCGACATCCGCCGCGACGGCGGCGTCGCCCGCATGAGCGACCCCGCACTGATCGAAGGCATCAAGGCGGCCGTGTCGATCCCGGTGATGGCCAAGGCCCGCATCGGCCACTTCGCCGAGGCGCAGATCCTCGAGACCCTCGGCGTCGACTACATCGACGAGAGCGAGGTGCTGACCCCGGCCGACGAGGCGCACCACATAGACAAGTGGCCGTTCACCGTGCCGTTCGTCTGCGGGGCCACCAACCTGGGCGAGGCCCTCCGGCGACTCTCCGAGGGTGCCGCCATGATCCGCTCCAAGGGGGAGGCAGGCACCGGAGACATCGTCCAGGCGGTCCACCACCTGCGATCCATCCGCGGTGACATGAAGAAGATCACCCAGGCGGACACGGCGGAGATCTACGCCTGGGCCAAGGAGCTGCGGGCGCCGGTGGACCTGGTGAGGGAGGTCGCCGTCACCGGCCGCCTGCCCGTGCCGCTGTTCTGCGCCGGCGGCATTGCCACCCCGGCCGACGCCTCCCTAGTGATGCAGCTCGGCGCCGAAGCGGTGTTCGTCGGCTCCGGCATCTTCAAGAGCTCCGACCCGTCCCGCTTCGCCCGGGCCATCGTCGAGGCGACCACCCACTACGACGACCCGAAGATCGTGGCCAAGGTCAGCGCCGGCCTCGGGGAGGCCATGCGCGGCCAGGACGCTGCGTCGGTCGAGACCCGCCTCGCCGAGCGGGGCTGGTAGACGAGGGTTGGTGGCGAGGTGCCGCCAGGTGGCACATCCCGGGAACCCCGGCGTCCTGGCCCTCCAGGGCGACTGGCGCGAGCACCTCGCGACCCTCGCTGACCTCGGGGTCGACGGCGTCGCTGTCCGCACGCCCGAGGAGCTGGAGAAGGTCGGCTCCCTGATACTGCCGGGGGGGGAGTCGACCACGATCTCGTTGCTGCTCGAGACCTCGGGCCTGCTTCCTGGGCTGCGTGACCGGCTGGCGGCGGGGATGCCGGCGTTCGGCACCTGCGCCGGGATGATCCTCCTCGCCACCGAGGTGACCGACGGGCGCCCCGACCAGCACCACCTCGACGCCATGGACGTCGTCGTGCGGCGCAACGCCTTCGGGCGCCAGGTGGACTCGTTCGAGGCGGACCTCGACGTCTCGGGTGTGGAGGGCGGACCGGTCCACGCCGTGTTCATCCGCGCGCCCGTCGTCGAGTCCGCCGGCGACGGGGTCGAGGTGCTGGCGAAGGCGACCACGCCGGATGGCGTGACCCGGCCGGTGGTCTGCCGGCAGGGAAGGGTGCTGGTCGCATCGTTCCACCCGGAGCTGTCGGGGGAGCACCGCCTGCACCAGCTGTTCCTAGACCAGGCCGCCTGAGAGCGAGAGGAGAGTCCGAGGATGTCCGGGCACAGCAAGTGGGCAACCATCAAGCACAAGAAGGGCGCTGTCGACAAGGCGCGGGGGAAGCTGTTCGCCAAGCTGATCCGCCAGGTGGAGGTGGCGGCA
>JAJZJY010000861.1 GCA_021809885.1 Actinomycetes bacterium | reverse complement strand
ACGGCGTCGACGTCCGGCACCGCACCGAGGACGAGCTGGCAGAGATTCGCAACAACCGGATCGGGCTCGTCTTCCAGGCATTCAACCTCCTTCCGGGATCGAGCGCACTTCGCAACGTCGAGCTCCCGCTCGTGTACTCGGGAGTCCGGCGGGCCGAGCGGGAGCGGCGGGCACTCGAGACCCTCGAGATGGTCGGACTGGGCAGGCGGGCCCACCACCTTCCTTCAGAGCTCTCCGGCGGGGAGCAGCAGCGGGTGGCCGTGGCACGCGCGGTGGTCAACGACCCCGCGATCGTGCTGGCCGACGAGCCGACCGGGAACCTCGACACCGTGGCCTCGGGGTCCGTGCTGGGGGTGCTGCGCCGGTTGCATGGGCAAGGCAGGACGGTCGTCGTGATCACCCATGAGCACGACGTCGCGGCATTTGCAAGTCGGGTGGTGGAGATGCGCGACGGGCGGATAGTCGCTGATCGCCCTCAGAATGCGTCGGCCGAACCGTCGCGTACCGGCGTCGGGGGTCGAACGGCTTGAACAGGTTCGACTCGCTGCGGATCGCTCTCGGGGGTATCGCGGCCAACAGGCTGCGGTCGTCGCTCACCATGCTCGGGATACTGATCGGAGTCGCCTCGGTCATCCTGCTCGTGGCGGTGGGAAACGGATCATCGGCTGCGGTGGAAGCGAAGATCCAGGAACTAGGTACGAACCTCTTGGTCGTCGCCCCCCGTGCGACTTTCAGCAGCACCGGAAGTCCCACCCCACCCACCTCCCTCACGCAGGCCGACGTCCGAGCCCTCGAGAACCGGACGACGAACCCGGACGTCGCTGGCGTGGCCCCGGTGATCAGCACCTCGGTCACGATGGCGTACGGAAACAGCACCTACACGCCGTTGAATTTCGTCGGTACGACGCCTGCCTACCGGTCGATGCACGGGTACTCGCTCGCCGGGGGATCGTTTTTCACTCGCCAGCAGGTGCAGTCGCACGCCCGGGTGATCGTGGTGGGCCAGACAGTGGTGCAGGGGTTGTTCGGCGGTGCCGACCCGATCGGGGACCAGGTCCGATGCGGTGCTGCGAACTTCGAGGTCATCGGTGTGCTGACGCCGAAGGGATCGAACGGTGTGCAGAGCCTCGACAACGTCGTAATGGCCCCCTACACCTCGGTCCAGGACCAGATCAGTGGTTACGGGCCGTATTCCTCCATCGACCTGGAGGCGTCGTCGGCCAACCGGGCTACAGCAGCACAGGCAGAGGCTGCCGCCACCGTGGAATCGGTCAATCGCACCACTGCAGCTTCTCCGGGGTTCGAAGTGGTCAACCAGGCGACGCTGCTTCAGACCTCGAGCGCGGCGCGACAGGTGTTCACGGCCTTGCTCGGGGCCGTCGCGGCGATCTCCCTCCTGGTCGGAGGCATCGGTGTGATGAACATCATGCTGGTGTCGGTGACCGAGCGCACCCGGGAGATCGGTATCCGCAAGACCGTCGGAGCCCGCCGGGCCGACATACTGACCCAATTCCTGGCCGAAGCAGTGCTGCTGTCGATGCTCGGCGGGATCGCCGGCGTGGCCGTCGGCCTGTTCGGCAGCACGTTCAAGATCGAGGGGATACAGCCTGTGGTGGCGTGGTACTCGGTCGGTTTGGCCTTTGGAGTCTCGGTGGCCATCGGCCTGTTCTTCGGCCTGTACCCAGCAAGCCGCGCTGCGGCGCTTCCGCCCGCAGTGGCGTTGCGCCGGGACTGAGGAACACAAGTCGGGGTTGGAACTGGAAAGGAAGAGCCGATGGATCGGGAGAACGACGAAGAGCGTGCCGAAACAAAGGGGCTGGCCGCTCCCGCCCGAGGTAGTGGCACATTCGTGGAGCGGGCGGACACGAACGTTGGCACGCCCCGCCCCGCCCCAACCAAGGTCAAGGCGCCGCTCTCGTTCGATACGGCTGAGATGCCAGCGTCCGTGGAGCGGTGCGGAGCTGCACAAGAGGTCGACGGCTCCGACCCCGACCCCGACTGGGACGACGAAGAGGAAGCAGCCGAACAGGCGCGTCGGGCGAACCGGGAGCTCGCCAAGCGTGCACGCCGGTTGACTGGAGCCCTTGCGCTGGTGGCAGTCCTGGGTGTGGGCTTCGCTGTCGGCGTGCTCTACGAGAAGCAAGTAGGTCACAAGGCTTCGGCCAAGCGCCACCCTGTCGCCGCTTCGTCGTTCGGCCAGCGGCCCGGCGGTCGTCGCCACGCCAGCGGGCCGGGAGGAGGTGCCGTCATCGGTACGGTCACCTCCATCTCCGGAGGTACCCTTTATGTTTCCGAAAAATCGGGAGGTGCCCTGGTGAGAGTCGTTACGGGGCCGTCGTCCACCGTCACGGTTCCCTCCACTGCCAGTGTGTCGAGCATCCAACCTGGGGACGTGGTCATCGTGAAGGGAGCCAAGCAGGCGGATGGCAGCTACATGGCTGGCACCATCGACGACAAGGGATCATCTGGCACTGGGAAGTCCGGCACAGGCTGAGGACCGCGCCGCAGCTGCTGCGCACGGCGACGCTGCCCGCGAGGGCGGGCGGATCGGCGAGACGGCCGCGCCAGGTCCGCCCGGAGAAGGAGCGGGCCTCGACTTGCCGGCCGGCGCAGCGGGCGAGGTGGCGGCG
>JAJZJY010000860.1 GCA_021809885.1 Actinomycetes bacterium | reverse complement strand
TGAGGGTCGTCTGCGGCCTTGACAGTTTCCTCGTTGGCGACGATGTGGGCGTCCATGCGATGGATTCCATCCTCGCGCTCTGTGTCGTTGTCGTGATCAAATGACCTGTCGCCCAACGCTTGCTGCAAGTACAACCGCTATGTGTGCTGGTGCCTCAACTGCTTCATCAACGTCACGGGTGATCCGCTCATCGTCTTCGAACTGGACGAAGAACGCCTCGCTGCGGATGTCTGTGCGACATGCGATGACATCGCGCATGGACTTTGCGATATCAGCGCGTTCGCGAGGCATAGTGCCCGCCCAGACGTCGGTGATGATCTCAAGCTATGTGCACCCGCTGACGGAGCCAGTCGGCAAACCAGGACTCATCAACCTCGTGTGCAGCCACAGCCAAGATGGCCTGCTCGGCGCCATCAACGTCGGGAGGATCCGGCGACCAGACGATCCCGTTCAGATCGAGAAAGAGGACGACCGCGGCCCATGCCGCGCGCTTGTTTCCGTCGAGGAGCGGGTGGTTCCATGCCAGTCGGCGGGTGAGCACAGCTGTCTTGTCGATGACGTCGGGGTAGAACTCTTGCCCGCCAAAGCTTGCCGAAGGCACGTGCAGCGCGGAATCAGTGAGATCGACCTTCGCCGCCTTCGAGAGCACCGCTGCCTCGATCCCGGTGACCTGCTCTGCCAGCCAGAGGTAGTCGGCCAGGCTGAGGTGCCGGATCACCTCGCGAGTCGGTCGAGTAGCTCCTTGTCCCGCTCCAGCAGCTTGCGCGCGCGGGTCACGAAGTCCTTGTCCTTCCAGACGCGCGCAACCTCAGCGCTGAGCGAGTCGACGATCAGTGTGTTCACGCTGGTACCGCGGACGCGAGCAACTGCCTCGGCCTCGTCAGCCAATTCATCGGGCAACCGACCGGTGGTCTGCCTTGCCATGACTTCACGATATCGCGATACTTCCGATCGCGGGTTCGGGTTCGGCCTCAGGACGGGCAACTGCTGCGAAGCCGCTGGTCACGGTGCGGCGCCCCCGGCAGGAGGCGGGCAAGTGCTCCGACGCGTGGTCCGACTGAGCCTGCGGCTGGTCCTCGAATGAACTCAGTGCTGTCGGACCCGACCGGTAGGCTTGCTCCGTGCCCATCAGGACTGTTGCTGTGCCCGCGTTCGGGACCGGGATCTACAGCTTCCCTGAGGCTGCCCGGACCCTCGGCTTGCGGGCATCGGACGTGCGGGCCCGGACCCTTTGCCGCTGGGCAGCCGGGCTGATTCCGCCGAGCGTCGGTATTGGCCCTTACGAGTCGCGCCTGCTCTCATTCCACGACCTCGTCAGCCTGGAGGTCGTCCGGCGCTTCCGCCGGGCAGGGGTGAGCCTCCAAGAGCTACGCAAGTTGGAAGTCGCGCTGGCCGAGTTGTTGCCGGGGGTGGCCCGCCCTTTCGCGCAGCGGCTCTTCTTCACCAACGGCGCCGCGATCTGGGCCGACCTGGCGACGGCCGGCGCAGAACCGCAAGTCATCGAGCTGGTCGGTAGAGGTGCCGGCCACTACGTATGGCTGCCAGTTATCGAAACGTTCGCCGAGGAGATCTGCTTCGGGACTGAGAATGAGGCGATTGCCTGGGAGCTGACCGACCGCATCGAGATCGATCCGAACATCCAGTTCGGAGAACCCGTCCCGAAGGGTACGCGCCTCCCTATCGCCGTCATCGCCAGGGAGCCGGTGTCCCACGGCATCGAGCAGATCGCGGACTGGCACACGATCGACGTGGAGGACGTGCGCGGGGTCCAGGACCTCCTTGCCGGCTGAGCCCCGATTCCTGCTGGACGAGAACTTCAGTCATTGGCTGGGGAAGCTGCGACCGCGCTTCGAATACACCGTATAACAGGTCCGGCGAATCGCTGAGCTCGGCGAACCGCATCCGAAGATCCAGGACCTACGGCACAAGGCGAGTGACGCGGAGATCGCCGAATGGTGTGCAGAGTAGGATTGGATCCTTGTCACGTCCGACCAGGACTTCCGGAGCCGGGAGCTTCGCGTCCGTGCATACCTCGGTCGAGGGGCGCTCTTTCCTGTAGGGTTGGCATCCAGCCAGCGGAGCCCGCACACTTCTCCCCGGCGGCAGCCGGTCCCCGCGACGAAGGCGATGGCCGTTCCCCAGTCGGGGTCGGAGGCCAGGGCGTGCTCGACGAGCGTGCGCACGTCACTGGAAGCGGGAGGGGAGACCTTGCGCTCGCCGAGCGGCGGCAGCTCGATCTCGTTCGTCGCGACAAGAACAGTGAAACCACGGCGATGCGCCCAGGCGAGGGACTGGCGTATCGCACAGTGGACCTTGCGGATGGAAGAGCCGGACTGCCCTTTGACTAGGAGGTGTTGAGGTCCTCGAGGTGGTGGGGCCGGAGCTTGGCGACGGGTAGCCTGCCGATGGAGGCCGACTCGACGTGCTTGATTGCCACCTGGTAGCGGTCCACGGTGGAGGGGGACAGCACCTGCCGACGGGCTTCCAGCCATTGGTCGAGGACCTGCCTGACGGTGATCGCCCCGGACTCGGCGGCTGCGGCAGCGTGCTGTTGCTTGTTCACCTCGCTCACGAAGTCGGCGAGAGCCTTGTTGGCCTGGCGCTTTCCACCGTGGACGGTCTTGGTCACGTAAC
>JAJZJY010000859.1 GCA_021809885.1 Actinomycetes bacterium | reverse complement strand
CGGTGTGCCCGGCGGCGGCGAGGTAGCGCTCGGCATCGGCGGCGGCCTGGGCGGGATCGAGGGTGATCTGGCCGCTGGCCCGGTAGGTGGGGATGTCGATGGCCTGGGCGCCGGCGCGGGCCGCGGCTTGGGCGTCGTCGATGGCTTGGACCTTGGTGGCCAGGGCGAGCCCGCCGTCAAGGACGAGCCCGGCCATGAGCAGGAGCGCCAGGGTGAAGATGACCACGAAGGCGGTGACCATCCCCGACTCAGCATCGCCAAGCTGGGCGTGCCGCCGCCCGAGGGCGGCGATCATTGGACGCTCCGAAACGTGTCAATGACCGCGACGGCTCGCGAGCTGACGGACTCGGATGCGGGGAGGCGCAGCCCGGTGAGGTCCGAGAGGGCAACGGTGCAGGTGACCGTGACTGCCACTGAGCCGCCGGGGGCGAACTGGGCGGTGTTCGTGGTGACCGTGAGCTGGGCACAGGTGACGTGGTCCGAGCCGAGCGCCGCGGTGGCGGTCTGGGCGGCCATGGCCACAGCGGTGGCTGGGTAGCGGGCGATCGACGCGGCCCGGGCGGCTTGGGCGGCGGCCCCGTCGACCTCGAGGCGGGCGCCGGAGAGGCGGCCGAGGGCGACGACGAAGAGTAGGAGCAAGATGAGCAGCGGGGTCAGCAAGACGAGCTCGGCGGCGACGCTTCCGGCCTCGTCGCGCCGCAACCGTTCACGCCGTGGGGTGCGGGAGCCGGTCATGGGATGGTGCCCACGGCCGGCTCGGTGGGCCCGGCGGCGACCGCCTTGACCGGCAAGGAGAACAGTCCGACGATGCTCTCGGCGTGGCCGGTCACGGTGACGGTGGTGGTGACGTTGGTGCGCGTGGCGGTGATGTTCGAGCCGACGAGCACCGTCGGACCCAGCTGATCGAGCACGCTTTGGGCTTCGTTCTGCCCGGCCGCGGCGGTCTCACCTTGGAGGCGGCCGACGGCAACCCCTTGTTGGGCGACGGCGGAGGCGATGTGCTCGGCGTGCTGCCACAGGGCGAACTGGATCACCCCCATGACCAACAAGAGCAACAGCGGGGTGGCGATGACCAGCTCGGCCGCCACCGCGCCGCGCTCGTCCCGGCGCGGGATACCGGGCCGGCGACGGCGCACCGACGGTGCAATCTCCGGTGACCGGCGGCGGCCTGTAGGGATTCCGGGATCGTGTCGGTTTTGGCGGGGTTCTTGTCGGTCCGATCCTGGGAGATCGTTTCCGATCGAGCGTTCCTGGTGATTGGGATTGGCATGGTTCGTGTCGGTTTCTTCGGTCATGGTGGGTTCGTGTCATGTGGTTGTTGGTTGAAGGTGGTCGAGTGCCTGGCGATGTAGCTGGTCACCGAGGGGCGTCAGCGGGCCGACAGGTCGGGGGTGTGGGTGGCGATAGAGCAGCAACCCGCCGCAGGCGCGCTCCAGTTGCTGGAGCTGGTTGGTGAGCGTGCACTGGTGCGCCCCAAGTGCCCGTGCTGCCTGGGTCACGCTGGGGTGCTCGGCGAGGACGACGAAGCGGGAAAGGCGCTGACGGGCGTCTCGTCCGACGAGCGCGGAACGAAGCGGCTCGGGAATCTGCGAGGGGTGGACGCCGGGGGCGTCAAGGTGGGCGAACCCCTCGGGGCCGGAGCGCCGCCGCACCGGGATGCCGTGCTCGTGGGCGAACTTCTTGAGGTTGGCGACCTTGCAGCCGAGCTCGGAGGCGATGTCGGGCAGGCTGCGCCGCCAGGTGACGTATTCGCCCTGCAGCCAGACCGGATCGAGAGAGATCGTCTTCGGGCCGGGAGGTCGCCTGGACCCGCGGACCGACGCTGGTGTAACCAGCACTCGACGGGTCGGGTAGGCGGGTCGGGGCCTCGGATGCTGGCGGACGACGTAGCGCAGGTGCTCCGTCGAGATGCCGAGCGACGCGGCCACCTGAGCTTGTGGTGCCCGCCGGCCTCGCAGGGACTGGTGGATCGGTTGTGGGTCGGTGAGGTCAGGGTCTGCACCCGGCCAGTCGGTGATGGTGACCCAGTTGGCCGGCGGCTGCCATTGCAAGGGCTCGTCGGTGATGCCGGCGTCGGCGAGCAGCCTCTCGGCGTGGCGGTGGAGGGCGTCGGCGAGCCCGTGCGGCATGCCAGTGGCGAAGTCGTGGTAGTCGACCCGCTCAAGGCTGCTCTCCATCCGGTAGGGAGCGGGAGCGAGGTGGAGGTTGCAGCCCGTCAGCAGCTCGTAGAGGTAGCATCGGGCGAAGCGGACGCGGCGCGGCCCCCCGCTTGACGTGTCGGCCTGCTGGGCAAAGCGAGCCCAGATGTGCCGCTCGATCAGCTCGGCCCCAGCCACGAGGCGGCGACGTCGGGCGTAGTCGATGGGCAGGTCGTGAGCGTCGACGGCGAAGGCCAGCTCGGTCAGGATCTGCAGGGCAACCGCGCTCCCCGTGACCCGGAGGAGCTTGCGGAGATGGAAGGCGACCGTGGCGCGCTGCACCCGGTCGCCGACGAGGCCGGCGATCTCTCCGAGGGTGCGCTCGCTGTGCGGCAGGAGCAGCGCGGCGAGCATCGAGGAGCGGAACGTGGTGGGATCGAAGGTGTCGTCGTCGGCCAGGCGGATCGCCCATCCCGGCCAGAGCTGGTCGGGCAGCCG
>JAJZJY010000858.1 GCA_021809885.1 Actinomycetes bacterium | reverse complement strand
ACCTGAAGCGGTCGCTCGCCGGCCGGGAGTGGCCGGACATGAACCTGTACGCCGACGCCAAGGGTCCCCTGATTCGAGAGCTGCTCGGAGACAACAGCGGCGAAGGCTGACCGCCGCCGAGAACGGCCCGCCGCCCGCTCACAAACTGACAGCGCCGGTCCGCTTCGGCCGGGCGCTGGGTCATCGGCCGGCAGCCACGCAACGACAACACCAGCTGCTCTCTCCTCTGGCGGGCTGTCGCAGCCAGGGATCGCTGATCGGGCGGGGCGACCCCGGTGGGTGGCGGGAGGGGCCGAGCGGCAATAGTTGGGTCGGACGCACTTGCCCTGCGGATAGTGCACGTTAGCACTGACAGAAAGGGCTTGGGCGGGACGAGTTGGCGATCCTCATCCGGCGGGCCGGTGTGGTCGGTCTGAACGAACTCCATGGTCACGGCTGCGGGACATGCGCGGTCCAGGCTGCAAGACTTCTCACGTGCTACCGGACTGAGATATCGCCGCCTTCGAAGCCCGAGCCACCACCGGCTACGAGCAGTGGCCGGCTCGGCCGCCTACACCGCGACACCGCTTCAGCCCTCACGATCGAGGTCGTCACGCTGCGCCACGCCGTAGCGGTGCCATGACATGCTTGGCTGGTGACATCGCAACCTGACGCCGTCTTCCTCGATGGGTTGGACTTCTTCACCGGCGCCGTGGGCCGGCTGAATGCCTCCGACTGGGAGCGGCCCTCACCGTGCGAGGGGTGGCGGGCTCTCGACGTCTTGGGCCACGTCGGTGCGGCCGTGGAGTTCGGGACGCTGCTGCTCATAGACCGCCATCCCGCCTGGTCGCCGCTGGATCCTCCCGGTGGTGCCGTCGAGGGCGAGCCCACCGCGTGGTGGGACGCTCTCGTAGAGCCCGCTCGTCGGGCGGTTGCGGGTGTCGACCTGGCCAAGGTGGTCGACTCGCCGATGGGTCGCCGCCCGGTCGGCGAAGGTCTGTCCTTCCCCGCCTTGGATCTGTTCGTTCACGCCTGGGATCTGGCCCGAAGCGTCGGCGAAGACGTAGAGGTGCCAGCAGCGGTCATCGACTTTGCCCGCGCGGTCATCGACCCTCTTCCGGAGGCCGCGGTCCGAAACGACCGGGTCTTTGCCAGTCCTGTGCCCACCCCGGCGGGCGCTTCGCCGTCGCAGGCGTTCATCGCCTGGACCGGCCGTGACCCACGCTCGTCACCGGTTGCCGGCCGGTAGGGATCTGCCATGGGCTACGCGAACACCTTCCTCGCTGTCGCTGAGGACGGCCGGGCCACGCCCGGGGAGGTTCCCTCGGAGCGAGCGGGTGGCCCCACGGTGGCCGCCATCCAGTGCGCCATGCTTGTCGCCGCTCCCGGACGCTGGACCCAGGAGCACGTGCAGTTCGCTTCCTCACCAGGTGTCCGCGGCCGTGACGACTTGAGCGACGAGGACCTCGAGCAGCTCCGCCGCGAGTACTTCGCCCGGTCTCGAGCGTGCCTACGCGCCTACCCTCTTCCGAAGAGGCTCGGCTGGGGCCTCCACCACGACGCCGAGGGCCGTATCACTCTCCACGCTGTCGACTCGGAGGAGTACACGCGGCTCAGCAGCGACCCGGCCCTCACCCAGCTACGGGCAATACGGTCGAGCCGTCCGCGCTGGTGAGAGGTTGCTCTGCCACGATCCGCTGCCCTTCCCGATCGCGGAACTGCCTGCGGCACCAACCGCCTGACCGGAGCGAACGCAGGTTTGTATCGCTGGGGATCTGCCGTGGGACAGGTCGGCTGGTCGCATTCCGACCGCTTGGCAGGTCACTGCTTGAGGATCCTCGGGCCGGGTCAGGAGAAACGAGTGACCCAGGCTTGGAGGGCCGCCTTCACGTCCGGTTCCTGCGCGGCAGTTACGGAGACCATGGCCGAATCCGAACCATGCGGCATCCCGTCCTCGCTGGGCACTCATGAGGGCGACCAGTTGCGCAGCACGCCTATGTCGCTGGCGTCCAGGGTTGGATGAAGTCGTTGCCCTCGCGGCCTTCGACCGCCATCAGTAGTGACGGCGCGCTGGCACCGTCGATCTGCTCGCGGATGATGTCGGCGTGCCCCGCGTGGCGGGCGAGCTCCTCGACGTGGTGCACGAGCGCGAAGCGCTGCACGGAATCGGTGGGCCCGTAGACGCCGTACCAAGGGGCGGGAGGGGCAGTCGTGTCGGCGCCTGGATCGGTGGCGCGAACGTCGGCCAGGTAGGCCGCGCTGGCGTCATCGAAGGCCTCTAGGGCGCCGGCGAGCGTCTCGTCGTCGCCGAGTGTGAAGCTGCCCATGAACAGCGCGTACGCCGCCTGGTCGGGCATCGCGCCGGGGTCGGCCGCTTTGCGCTCGCGCTGGCGCATGACGTAGGTGGCGTGCTTGACCAGGCCGCCGATGGACAGGGCGCTGCGACACGGCGTCTGGCGGGCCTGGTGCTCGGTGAGCCCGTGGGCGGCGCTGCGGATAGCAGCGAGTTGCTGGCCGAGGGAGCCCGCGAGCCCCTCGCTCTCGGTGTACCTGCCCGGGTTGAACATCGTGGCCTCCAGTGGTGACGGCGGATTGGTGCCATCGCCGAGGCTAGGACCCCCTGGTGCCGCTTTCTGTCCCAAAGAGCCAGACTTGGCGT
>JAJZJY010000857.1 GCA_021809885.1 Actinomycetes bacterium | reverse complement strand
CACCGCCGGGACAAGCCGGGATGGGATGGATACTCGGCCGGGGACGCGCCCGGGTTGTCCTTGCGCAGCGCCCCATGGTTCGCCGAACGGCGGGTTGCCGGCGTAGCCAGCGACACCTGGGGCATCGAGGTCCGTCCGAACGAGATCCCCGGGTCCTTCCAGCCGTTGCATCTGGTCCTGCTGGTGAGCATGGGCCTGATGCTCGGCGAGATCTGGTACCTCGACGAGCTGGCCGCTGACTGCGCCGCCGATGGTGTCTACGAGTTCTTCTTGGTGGCGCCGCCGCTGGTCATACCCCGAGCCGTCGGCTCCCCCGTGAACCCACAAGCAATCAAGTAGCGCTCCTTAGCCGGGACCTGCTGGGAGCGGGCGACGGCAACGCAGGCACCTCGCCGCAAGGACACGCTCCAGGTGCGGCCGTTCACTTACCTGCAGTCCCGCGAGGAATCACAGCAGGCTGTTATCATCATCAATCGCACGTGGTGAACCGCATTGGCCGGAGGCCGCTGAGTGATTCGAAAGGACGGACAGCGGTGATGCAGCAGGACGCTGCGCCGATCATCGAGACCGGGCGCTACGACATCGCGGACTACGCCGACGAGCTCGCGAAGGCACCGAACAACCACACAGTCGGAACGACGCTGTGGTTCGCCAACGACCACATCCGCGTGTTCGAGATCCGCCTCGAGCCAGGTGATCGCGGTGCCTTCCACATCCACGACAAGACGTACTTCTGGACGGTGATCGAGCCTGGGCGCGGCCGGCAGCGCCTGACCGACGGCACCTTCACCGTGCGCGACTACCGGCTGGGTGACACCAAGTACCTGGTCCACAGTGCCGAAAGCTCGCTGATCCACGACCTCGAGAACATCGGACACACGACCCTGCGCTTCGTCACCGTCGAGCTCCTCGACGGTGCGGCGCCCTCGGTGTCCTGATCGGCGCCACACGCGGCGACGATGGCCGTCGAGCACTGGTGGTCGGTGGCTCCCTGGCCGGCCTGAGCGCCGCCAACTGGCTAGCGGCCACTGGATGGCGGGTCGAGGTCCTCGAGCGCGCCTCGGAGCCGCTCGAGGACCGAGGCGCAGGAATCGTGCTGCACCCGAGCACCAGCCGATTCCTCACCGAGGAGCAGGGTCTGCCACTCGACGACTTCAGCGTCGGCGTCGAGCATCTCCGCTATGTGGGAGCGGATGGAAGCGTCGTGGCGCAGTCGGACAGCCGCCTGCGCTTCGCCGCCTATGGGGCCCTGTACCGCAGCCTGCGCCAATCGCTCGACGACCGGAGCGCCCGCTACACCCATGCGGCCCACGTCGTCGCTGTGCACGGCAATGGGCCGGTAGTCGAGGTCTCCTTGGCCGATGGCAGGCATCGGCGGGCCGAGCTGGTGGTGGGGGCCGACGGCGTCCATTCGACGATACGCAGGGTGATGCTGCCCGAGATCCGGCCCGAGGTGGCCGGCTATGTGGCTTGGCGCGGCGTGCTCGATGAGGAAACGCTTCCCGAACGCGCACACCTCCCGCTGACAGGGGCGATCACCTACACCATCCTCGAGAACAGCCATATCCTGACCTACCCGATACGAACGGCCACGGGTCGCATGCTGCGCAACTGGGTCTGGTACCGGAACCTCTCGGCACCCGGCGAGCTGGACGACCTCCTGGTGGACCGGGAGGGTGAACGCCACTCGCTGTCGGTGCCGGCAGGCGCCGTACGCCGTGAGCACGTGGAGTCGCTGCTCGCCGTTGCCGACCAGACCCTGCCCCAGCCCATCGCCGCGCTGGTGGGGATGACCGAGGAGCCCTTCGTCCAAGTGATAGTGGACTGCACCCCACCCCGGATGGTCTTCGGACGCATCTGTCTGCTGGGGGACGCCGCCTTCGTCGCCCGTCCTCACGCCGCCGCTGGCACGGCCAAGGGCGCCGAAGAGGCCTGGCTGCTCTCACAGGCGCTTGCCGATCCGGCCACGGCAGCTGATCCGGGGGAGGCGCTCGGCACCTGGGAGCGCCAGGTGCTCGAGCTGGGTGCTGCACTGGTGGCGAGGTCGCGGCGCGCCGGGGAGCGCGCCCAGTATGAGGGCACGTGGGAGGTCGGCGAGCCCCTGCCCTTCGGCCTGCGGGCGTCGGGCGACAGCGAGTACTGAGCCGGTCGCTCAGGGGCGGATGCAACGGACCACCCGCGTCCGCACGCCGAGCGAGCGCCTGGACGAACGCCACGAGCTCTGCCCATGGTGCCGTGCCGTTCGGGGCTACAGCAGGGTGTCCAGGGCGGCCATGACGCGGGACGGATCGAGCGGCAGCTCCCGGACCCGCGCACCGGTATGCTGATACAGGGCGTTGGCGATGGCAGCCACCGTCGGTCCGCACGACGCCTCACCCGAGCCGAGAGGAGGCTCGCCGGGGTGGTTGAGGAGCTTGGTCTCGATCTCGGGGATCTGGGAGAACCGCAGGATCGGATAGGTCTCCCAATCACGGCTCGCGACTCCCCGATGGTCGAAGCACACCTGTTCCAAGAGCGTCCAGCTCGCCGCCTGGACCAGGCCACCCTCCAGTTGGTTGACGAGCCCGTCGGGGTCTATCACCTCGCCGGCATCGGCTGCGATCCAGGCGCGCCGCAGCCGGATCTTGCCCGTGCGGGGATC
>JAJZJY010000856.1:2354-2643 GCA_021809885.1 Actinomycetes bacterium | reverse complement strand
ACGAATCGGGCGTCGCGGTCCACCCTGCCGTCGGGGTCGGAGGCGAGCAGCCGCTCGACGGCGAGCCACTCGCGCTCGGCCCGGCGAAGCTGGTCGCAGAGCGCTTGGCGCTTGTAGGGCTTCTGGTCCTTCTTGCCTGCCACCGGGGTCCGTCCCGTGTACTGGCCAAAGTAGAAGCGGTTGCCGCCGAGGTGGCGGTCTAACCATGAGCGGGCGGTGTCGCCGTCGAGGTAGCGCCTGAGGCGGACGAGCTGGTCCTCGACCAGCGCGTTCATCGGGAATAGGACGA
>JAJZJY010000856.1:0-2344 GCA_021809885.1 Actinomycetes bacterium | reverse complement strand
GGGCCCGCACCGCGGCAGGACGGTGGCCCGCGGGGTTTCGCTGCGGGATGCGTCTGGGCCCGTGAGCCCACCACCTGTCGCCCTCGGCGTCTTCGGGGCGCGCCGGCCAGCCCTGCGCCTCGGAGGTGAGACGGCTGAGGATGGGGAGCAGGAAGGCCTCGGTCTTTCCTGAGCCGGTCCCTGAGGTGAGCGCTACGTGCTCGTTGCGGCCGAAGGAGGCGGCAAGGGCCTCCTCCTGGTGGGCGAAGAGGCGTCGCGGGCGCGGCACGCCGTCGAGCATCACCTCCTCGATCAGCTCAGCCAAGATTGGGGGCGCCCCGGCCAGCTCCAGTGACGCCGCCGGGGTGCGGACCGTGCCGTCGTGGTCGCCGGCTAGAGGGTATTGAGGGAGCAGCTCGATGAACGGCTCTCCGAACACGATGCCCTGGCGGCGCAGCAGCGCAGCCCGCTCCGCCATGAGCCCGCGGTCGGCGAGGCGGTACGCGGTGTCGTAGAAGCGCAGAAGCTCGTCTCGTACGCCGGAGATGATCGCGTCGGGCGTGGGCATCAGCTCACCTTCTCGGTCGTGAATGCGCGCTGGGTCTCGTAGCCGAGGGTCAGCCGGATCCGGTTGTAGGTAGTGCCGAGCACGCCTCGATACTCGTCTACCTGGTGTCCGTCGGCACGGTCGACGTGGCGGATCGGCAGGAGGCCCGTGCACATCACTGCCGCTCGCGCCCACATGGTGGGTAGCTGTGCGCGGGCGTCGCAGAAGAGGCTCTGGCTCTCCGGCGACCACGAGAGCGGGTTCGGCGCATCGACGGAGGAGCCCTTGGCCCGGTTGATCTCCGCGTGCACGGCGATCCAACGGTCCACGTTGTGGAGCCCGCCCCGGTCGTCGACGTAGAGGTACCTGCGCATGCCGTAGGACATCTGTTCGTAGCAGCCCGGCGTCCAGTTGCCGAAGCGAACCTCACCCGGCTCGAAGCGAAGCGTCGCGACGTTCAGCCGCTTGGCCTGGATGCCTGAGGACGTGTAGTCGCTTGTCCCTGCCGCGACTGCCGCGTCAAGTGAGACGAGGGAGTCCTTGTACTCGAGCCTGACGGTGGTCTTCGCCGTGGCGCCGATCGCCTGCCCGGCAGCGGCAAGCCTGGCGGTCGAGGAGACGCCGACGAAGATCGCCGTGGGTGATCTGTCTCCCTGGGGCACGAGAGTCAGCGCCTGGATGTCGCCGGCAGCGACCAGCTGCTTGAGCGCTGAAATCGTCTCAGGGCTTCTGGCGCCGAGCAGCACGGCGTTCCCCCCCGACCCCTCGACGAAGCTCAGCACAGGCGGCGCGACCCACCAGCGGCCGCTGTCAACCCAGTCGACCTCCACATGACCGGACAGCTCTAGCTGGTGGAGCAGCTGCGAGGGGCGTGCCGACTCGCCGAGGACGGAGCGGCAGGCTTGCTCGAAGCTGCCGCGAGTGCCGGTGCCCTTCAGGCTGCACCACTCAAGGATCAGGTCTGCTCCCCCGGGGTAGCTCATTGGGCCCCTAGCACCCAGCGGGCGTAATCCGCCCACTCCTGGGCGACGGCGGGCGAGCGGTCGGCTCGTCCATCTCGGAGGATCACCGGCTCCAGGCCGATCGCGGTGACGACCTCACGGGAGAGCGGCCCGATTGCCGCCGCCGCTGGATCTGTCTGCGGCGCTCGTTGGACCTGGGTCACCGACCAGGTGCCGGTGGCCTCGTCGAAGGTGGCGACCCACAGCAGTGGTGAGAGGGGCCGGCCGGCGAGGTACGAGCAGCTCTGGGTGGGCTCGAAGAGCAGCTGAGGGAGGCCGGCCGTCTGCGCCCACGATCCCATCCTGGGGGAGCACTCCACTGCTTGGCCTGGGGTGCCGAGGATGATCAGGCGCGTGCCAAGCGGGCAAGTCACGACCGGGTCATAGTCGGACTCGGGAATCCGGGCACCTCCGGCGAAGGTCGCTTGGCCGTCAGCGCGATCGATGGGGACGATCGCTCCCAGGGCCGTTCTCCCGACACCTTGGGCGACCTCGGGCAGTCGACCAAAGGATCGCAGCTCGAACCTCAGGCGATAGGGACCGATGTCGACGCTGTGGTGGCCGCTACCGAGGTCCAGCTGTCGGAGTTCAATGATCGATCCCTCGCCTATGGCCGCGCCGATGGGTTCCCCGTCCAGGCGCGGGCTCACGTCGGCGCTGTCGGCGGGTACGAACACGCCGGGCGGGCCTCCGACCAGGAAGGTGCGTCGGGCCACCTCGAGCCCGCCCACGAGCCTCGGGACCGCCTGCCAGGTGCTGCGCGTCGGAAGGCCGGCGATGGGCTGCCCTTGTGGCAGGGAGAGGGCCGCGGGGCCGT
>JAJZJY010000855.1 GCA_021809885.1 Actinomycetes bacterium | reverse complement strand
GATCTACGTGGCTCGCCGCAGAAGCTGACGAGGAGATACGCCGGCGCCTCCCAGACCCAGAGCTGGACGACGCCGGCTGGGAGCCGGTCCCGGTCCCGGGTCAGTGGCGCCTCCTGCCGGCATTCGCCGGTAGTGACGGGCCCGTCGCCTACCGCAGGCAGTTCGAGCACGCCGGCGATGCCGGCGCCGGCCGGCGGACCTGGCTGGTCTTCGACGGGATCTTCTACCAGGCCGACGTCTGGTTCGACGGCTCCTACGTCGGCGACACCGAGGGCTACTTCGCGCCGCACGCGTTCGAGGTCACCGCCCAGATGGAGCATCGCCGCGACCACGTCCTGGCCGTCGAAGTCGCCTGCACGCCACAACGCGACGTCCGTCGCAAGCGAAACCTCACCGGGATCTTCCAGCACTGGGACGCGATGGAACGGAACTGGAACCCCGGCGGCATCTGGGCACCGGTGCGGGTGGAGGGGACCGGACCGGTCCGCATCCACCGGCTGCGTGTGGCGTGCCGGGAGGCAACACCCGAGCGGGCCAGCCTCGACTTCGACGCCCTCCTCGACACACGCGACGAGCGCACCGTCACCATCCGCACGAAGCTGTCGCTGCACGGTGCCACTGTCGCGGAGACCAGCCGCCAGGATCACCTCGCTGCCGGCGACAACCGGGTTCGCTGGCGAGTGACGGTGGAACGGCCGACGCTGTGGTGGCCCCGCGCCCTCGGTGACCCGCGGCTCCACCACCTGGAGGTGGTTGTCGAGACCGACGGCGAGGAGAGCGATCGGCGGAACGTGACAACGGGCCTTCGGCAGATCCGGATGGACGCCTTCGTCACGACGATCAATGGCGAGCGGCTCTTCCTCAAGGGTGCCAACATCGGCCCGACGGACCGGGCGCTGTCCACTGTGGACCGTGACCAGGTGGCGCGGGACTTGGAGCGCGCCGCCGCTGCCGGACTCGACCTGCTGCGTGTGCATGCCCACATAGGGCACCCGCATCTCTACGACCTGGCCGACGAGGCTGGCATGCTCCTGTGGCAGGATCTCCCGCTGCAGTGGGGATACGGGAACGTTCGCCGCCAGGCGTTGCGCCAAGCCGGGGAGGCGGTCGATCTCCTCGGCCACCACCCGTCGATTGCCCTGTGGTGCGCCCACAACGAGCCCCTCGCCCTCGACCTCCCGCCCGGGGGGCGTACCCCCCGCAAGGAGTTGGTCCGTTTCGTCGCCGGCCAGCTGCTCCCGACCTGGAACAAGACCTTCCTCGACCCGTCGATCCGCCGCACGCTCGAACGAGCCGACGCGTCGCGCCCCGCCCTGTCGCACAGCGGCGTCCTTCCCCACCCGGCGTGGGGCACGGACACGCATGTGTACTTCGGCTGGTACCACGGTCAGTTGCGCCAGCTCCCCGTGCTCGTGGCGCGCTGGCCGGCGGTGGGCCGCTTCGTGAGCGAGTTCGGGGCGCAGGCAGTGCCGGCGACCGACGGCTTCGTCGAGGCGGGCCGCTGGCCGGAGCTGGACTGGGACCGGCTCGCGACCGATCACGGCCTGCAGAAGCACATCTTCGACGTGCGGGTCCCGCCGGCGGAGTACGCCACCTTCGACGAGTGGCGCGCCGCGACGCAGCGCTACCAAGCCGATGTCGTGCGGTTCCACATCGAGACACTGCGCCGCCTCAAGTACCGGCCGGCCGGTGGCTTCGCCGTGTTCCTGCTCCGCGACGCCCAGCCAGCGGTGAGCTGGGCGCTCCTCGACCACGAGGGGGTCGCCAAGGAGGCGTGGCGGGCACTGTCGGCAGCGTGCGCTCCGGTGATCGTCGTGGCCGACTGGCCGGCGGAGCAGTACCGACCGGGCCAGCACCTGGAGCTTGGCGTCCACGTGGTGTCGGACCGCCGGCGGGAGCTATCGGGAGCGGTCGTCGACGCCAGCGTGCACTGGACAGGCGGAGTCCGGCAGCGCTGGCGCTTCAGCGGCGACGTCCCCCCCGACGCTTGCGTCGCCGTCGGCACCCTCGCCTGGGACCTGCCCATTGACGCCCCTCCGGGGCACCTAACCCTCGACCTCACCCTGAGGCACCCGGAGGCCGGCGCCCGAGCCACCTATGTGAGCCGCGTGACAGTAACCTCTCCCAGGCAAGGAAGGCGAGGCCTGCAGGCCTCCCGACTCACCGCCCGGCCACGCTGACGGTCGCCCGCCGGCGCGACACTGGTGACAGGAGCAGCGCCCAACCCTCGCGCAGTGCAGCCGGATCGCAGGGAAGGATGCGACCGGTCCAAGGACGAATCACCTGTTGTGGCCACAGCCATTCCGGCCTGCCTCCCACCCACCATCGCGCGCCGAGGCGCGCCAGGCATCGACCGCCGGTCCTCCGAAGCCGGCTGGCCGGCCACTTCGTCACGAGATGCCCCTGCGCCGGCGACGCCGCCCCCGACCCCCGAGGGCCGCTGCCCGACCTCAGAGGGCCGCTCCCTCGCCCACGCCGAAGCGCTCGAGCGGCAACTGGTCCACGGTCGATGGCTGATCCGGCTCCGGGCGCGCGTCGTTCTCGCCCTCGACGTTCGCAAGCCTGCTGGAGCAGACGGACGAGTGGTTGGGGCCTCTCCGGCGGGGGTTCCGGCGGGGGTTCCGGCGGGGGTTCCGGCGGGGG
>JAJZJY010000854.1 GCA_021809885.1 Actinomycetes bacterium | reverse complement strand
CTCGTCCAATGCAAAGGTGCCGGCGAGGCTCGCTTCGTCGACGATCACCAACTGGGCCGCCCGGAACCGCCACGCCGCCACGTGAGCCTCCATCCGGGCCACCTGCGAACCCAGTGCCGAGCGGCGGGGTGGGGAGAGTGCCGGGTCGGCCAGTACGCGGTGGAGCCGGGCGATCTTCCCCAGCCGTTCGACCGCTCGGCGGTGCTCATGGCACCACTTGGCGGTGTTCTCGGTCTCGATCCCAAGCTCTGCGGCGAGCACTTCGGCGGCAGCCGCAGACGGGGCGAGACCGAGCACCGAGGCGGGGCCGTGCTCGGCTTCCCACACGGCACGCAGCCCGGCCATCGTCGTCGACTTCCCCGTCCCCGCTGGACCGACCAAGACGTCGAGCACTCGCCCCGAGGTGGCGACCTGTTCGATCGCGAGGGCCTGGTCGAGCGAGAGGGGGTGGCTGCGGCTGGGGAGGTTCGCGCTCGTCACCGAGGCCACCGTGGCCGTCGTCACCACGGGGCCGCCCCTCTGGCGGCCGGCGTCGAGCAGGCGGGCTTCTGCCTTCAAGAGTGTGGCGGTGGTGTAGACCTCGTGGCCTTTTGCCCGAAAGCGGCTCGTGCCATCGCTTCTTTGCAAGCGCGCGGGCGTCGTGTGCAGCGCGGGGGCAGAGACGAGCAGTGCGCGCGCCACCGCCAGCTCCGCGGTGCGCTCGGCGACGGCGATCCGTTCGTCCGGAGAGGCGAAGCGGACCCCGTGGAGCTGGCGGTGGACCTCGGCCAAGACGTTCGCCCGGCTGAAGGTGGCACGGCGGCCGGCGACCTTGTGGATGGCGACGTCGGCAACGTCATCGAGGATCGCGTCGGAGAGGTCCGAGGCAGAGAGCAGCGGGAGGTCGTTTCGCTCGGCCAGCTCGGCCACCCATGCCGCGGGGTCGCGCTCGACGTGTTTCTCGGCTCGTGCCCGCCACCGCTCGGTCAGCACCGACAGGCTGTGCTGGGCCTTGTCCGGGCGCGTGTCCAACGTCGCTCGCTGGCGCAGCGAGAGCACCTCGGTATTGGTCGGCTGGCGACCGTGGGCGGCTGCGAACTCGGTGACGAGGGTGTCCTTTCGCTCTTCGATGGCAGCCGAACGCCTCGAGAACTCGGCCATGAGGGCCTCTGTGACCCCTGCCACCTCGTCGCGCAGTCGGTCCGAGTGGGAGCGGCTCCGTGCGTCCCAACCCCACCCCAGTGCCTCGGTCAACAGGTCCATGAGGACCCCATGGTGGAGCTCTGAGAGCATCACCGTCGCCTTGAACAGCCCCCGGCTGTCCAGGGTCCGCCACACCCCGTCCGAGGTCGACTGGGCACGATTGGCGACCACCACGTGGTCGTGGAGCTGGGGATCGCCCGAACGCGAGTCGAAATGGGTGAACGCCGTGGCCACCACGCCACAGATGTCCTCTTGGACGACCCCGTTGGTCCCCGAGCGCGAGCAGCACACCTCGCGCTCGGCGTAGGAGAGGACGACGTCGATGGCCCGGCGGTGGCACTCGTAGATCACGGCCTTGGTCCTTTGGTCCGCGAGCGCCCACGCGACAGAGACGCTCTTGGGCGGGCTGAACGTGAGGTCGAACCCTGCCACCGCCGGGCGCTCGGTGACACACGTGGCTCGTGCTTCGGCTTCTATTTGGGCCACCAGCGCGGCTCGCTCCGTCCCACTCACCGCGGCGGGGATCGTCGCCACCCGCTCCCTGATGGATCTCGCCATCGACAGGTGCGAGCGGTTCGGCCGGCGTCCGAGCGGCATGCCGGTCATCGGGTCGGCGCACATGCCGAGCAGGTTGAACAGGTGATGCTCGGTCACCTGGGTGCCCGCCTCGACTCCACGGCCGCCGTCCAGCCCGGCGAGCCCTGCGCCCAAGAACACCCCGGGCGGGGTGCCCGACTCTGTGTAGTAGCGGGCGAGGGTCGAGGTGGCTCGGGGCGCGCCGTCACCTCTTGCCACCGACTCCATCAGGTAGCGATAGCCCGACCCGAGGCTCATCCGGCGAAGCGAGATCACGACCCGACCCGATCCTGTGGGGCGCATCTCGCCCCCCAGCTCGTAGGCGACCTGGCGGCCACGATCGGTCCCCTCGTGTCGTTGAATGCCAGACGTGTGAAGCAATGCGATTGGTGACGCCGGCCGGCCTGGGCTGCTCAGCGGTCGAGGTGGATCAGGCGGGAGGCACGGGGTCGAGGCGTCGGAGGGATCAGCGAGAGCGCCGGCTGGGCTCGGCGTCGAAGGGCGGTCTTCTCGGCGAGGGACGATGGCTTGATTCGCTGCGTGCGTTGCCCGCCGGCCGAGCGGTGATGGCTGCGAGCCCGAGGGGCGCTCGTGGTCGAGGAGGCGGCGATCGGGAAGGGCGGCCCTCGTGTCGTCTCGCTTGGGGGGGTGAAGGTGGTCGCCGGTCGGCCCCCATGCTGACGGCCCAGGCGGGCCGAGACAGGACCAGGCACCCATGCCCTATGCCACCCCGGTCGCACTCGCCGCTCGAGAACGGCTCCGAGAACACCAAGGCGCCGCCGCAAAGGCCGTCGCCGCGTACGAAGGCGCGCTCGGGAAACTCTGTGCCGCGAGATCGCGCCGAGCTGCAGTCGTCGTTCGACACGACGCCCTCGTCGCCGACGCCGA
>JAJZJY010000853.1 GCA_021809885.1 Actinomycetes bacterium | reverse complement strand
CCCGCGGGCCAGCGTCTACAGCCATATCCGCTCCGGCGCTCTCCCGGCCGTCCGGATCGTCGCGACGGTGCTGGTCCGACGCTCGGACCTGTTGGCGCTGCTCGACCCCGAGGTCGCTTGATGGCGATCAGCCGAGTCGTGTCGCCCCGGACGGGGAAGGTGTCGTGGCGGGTACGGGTCATCCGCCATGGCCAGGTCGTCGAGTCCCAGACTTTCGGCACCGAACGTGACGCCAAGCTTTTCGACGCGGCCCGGCGGACCCAGGTGACCCGCCCCGACTGGGTGGACCCGGCCCGCGGTCGTGTTCTCGTCGGCCAGGTGGCCGACGAGAAGGCTGGACGCTCGCCGGGGGTCGGCTGCTCCGCTCACCGTGGACACCGACCGTGGCCTGTGGCGTCGACTGGTGGCCCCGAGCTTCGCCCACCGCCCGGTCGGTCACGTCACCGAGGGCGAGGTGGCCGCCTGGCTCGGTGATCTGGCCGTGCGAGGCGTGGCTCCCGCCACCAGGCGTCGGGCGCTGGCGGTCCTCCGAGGGGTCATGGCCCATGCCGTGGCAGATCGGCGCATCGTCGTGTCCCCCGCGGCCGCGGTCAAAGCTCCCAAGGGAGGTGCACGCCGCGAGGGTCAGGCTCTCACCGGCGACCAGGTGTTGCGGCTGCTTGTCGAGCTTCCCGAGGGGTGCCGTCCCCCGGTCCTGCTCATGGCGCTCACCGGCCTGCGGGTCTCGGAGATGGCGGGCCTCCAGGTAGGTGACGCCTATCGGTCCCCGGGTGGGTACCTGCTGCGCGTTCACCGGTCGATCAGCCAGACCCCCGAGTTCGGCCGGGCCATCCTCGGTGACCTCAAGGCGCACCGTGCGCGCTCGGTCCCGGTCCCGCGTCCTCTGGTCGAGTGGGTCCGGGTTCGGCTCGAAGCGGCCGACCCTGAGGCACCGCTGTTCCCCCCCCCCCCCGTCCGGGGTGTCCTGGACGCGAGGCAACTTCGCCACCCGGTCAGGCTGGTCCGCGGCGAGGCTCCGGGCCGGGCTGCCCGGTGTACGTATCCACGACCTTCGCCACACCGCGGCTACGGCCATGCTGTCGGCCGGGGCGGACGTGCTGTCGGTGTCGCGGGTGCTCGGCCACTCCACCCCGACCCTGACCTTGGCCCTCTACGGGCACGTCGTGGACGAGGGCATCGTGCGGGCCGTGGCCGCTGCCGACGACCGTTGGGCTGACCGAGCACTGACCGAACCGGCAGACCGGGGGGAGGGTGAGGCTCCCGAGCACATGGCCTGACCTGCGGTTACGGGCAGTGGGGCTAGCTGGAATCGAACCAGCGACCTCAGCATTATCAGTGCTGCGCAGGCAAAACCGTTGACCTGCCCAAACGCACGAACCCGCAGGTCAAGTACCCTGCCAGCCTGACCAACGGTGACCCTTGATGACCCTCCCTGACCAACGCTCGTGGTGCATCCGTGGTGCAGAACACCCCCTGGAGACGCCGGCCCCGCATATTGTCGCTTCCAGTCGCTGCCCGTGCCCGAGGGGTCGGCGACGACGACGGTGGTCCGTCCTTGAGCATCGCCTCCTGCCCATCGCGTACACTTGCTGCCTATGGCGTTACCTGCCGCCGACGATCGCCTGCTCCGACAGAACGCCGGTCTCTTGGCCGAGCTGGCGGCACGGCACGGGATCAGCTCGATCCAGCTGGGTACCGACGCCGCCGAGCTGGTGGTCGCCATGGGGGAAGGCCGTACCTACTTCGACCTCGCCGAGTTCGAAGCCGAGGCCGAGGCCCTACTCCGCCATCGGGTGAACGTCACCTCTGCAGGCGCGCCGGGCGCCCATCCACGCGAGCTTCTCGCGCCCGCTCCGGCTGCGTGAGCACCCCGGAGGAACTCGCAGCCCAGCTCGACGCCGCCATCCACGGCCTGCACGAGATCCGCCGGCTTGTCTCGGATGGGGGGCGGGACGCCTTCGACGCCAGCCAGGATCGCACCCGCGCCCTGGCCCTCTGCTGGGTGAGCGTGGGCAGCGCCCTCAAGCACTACGCCCAGATGACCGGCACTCCCCAAGGCGTGGCTCCCCTCTCGGCGCCCATCCGGTTTCGTGACCGCCTCGCCCATCAGCGCCTCGACAAACTGGACCTCAACTTGCTCTGGGAGACCAGCGTGCGAGAAACTCCCGTGTTGTTGCGCATCCTGGGGCGCTTGCACGACCAACTGGCAACCGAGTAGCCGCCAGGTTCTCGGACCGACAGCGCGGCGGGCACCGGTCGCTAACGAATCGTCGGCGACCCGCTGCGATGGTCGCGGAGTTCAACCGCCGGGCAAGAACCGACCGGGTGCCCGCCGGCCAGGTCAGCTCCGGTGGGCTCAGCGTTTCCGATGGCCAGGCGGCCGGCGCTGACGACAAGGTCACCAGGGCCAACAAGCGCCTTCTTGCGACCGCCAGACGGTGGGTGAGGAACGGGGACCGCTTCGTCGTCACAGCCACCAACGACGCGAGAAAGGAGGCCGGTACTCCAAGTCAGAATCAGAGGAGCTTGGCGAGGCCAAACGGAGGACTAGGCGTCAGCGGGGGCCGGGTTCTTGCGATCGTGCGGACATCGTCGGCTGAAGCAGGGAACGTTGTGGCTCCGCGGCGCATGTAGTAGCTCGGGTTTGCTGG
>JAJZJY010000852.1 GCA_021809885.1 Actinomycetes bacterium | reverse complement strand
TGCGACGCAGCACTAGGCCGTTTCCGGCCTCGCAGCCAGGCCGACCTCGCCCCCTCCGGGTCGCTGTCCCGAGCCGAGGCGAACCTGGCTGCGCTGCGCTGCCTGCGGGAGCTGGAAGCCGCCGGACGACCGCCAGGCCCCGCCGAGCAGGCCGTCCTGGCCCGCTGGTCCGGCTGGGGTGCGGTCCCCGAGGTGTTCGACCCGGCCAACGAGCGCTTCACCGGGCTACGGGCCGAACTGGAGGACCTGCTCGGCGCGGACGGCTACGCCGCGGCCAGTCGCAACACCCTCAACGCCCACTACACCGACGCCTCGCTGGTCGCTGCGGTCTGGGACGGGCTCGCCGCTCTTGGGTTCGAGGGGGGCCGAGTCCTGGAGCCCGGCTGTGGCTCGGGCAACTTCATCGGCCTCGCCCCAAAGAGCGCCGAGATGGTCGGCGTCGAGCTCGACCCCACCACAGCGGCCATCGCCGCCGCCCTCTACCCCGACGCGCAGGTCCTGGCCGAGTCCTTCGCTGCCACCCGGGCCCCTGAGGGTCTCTTCGACGCCGCAGTCGGCAACGTGCCATTCGGCAAGGTCGCGCTCCACGACCCGGTCCACAACCCCTCGGGGCAGTCGATCCACAACCACTTCATCGTGAAATCCCTCCACCTCACCCGCCCAGGCGGCCTGGTCGCCGTGCTGACCAGCCGCTACACCCTCGACGCCCGCAACCCCGCCGCCCGCCGGGAGATCGCGGAGCTGGCGGACCTGGTCGGCGCGCTGCGCCTGCCGGAGGGCGCGCACCGCAGGGCCGCCGGTACTGACGTGCTGACCGACCTCGTCATCCTCCGCCGCCGTGCGCCGGGCGAGGCGCCCCGCGGTGAACGATTCGAACGGGCTGTGCCCATCGAGGTCGAAGGCGGCGGCGCCGAGATCAACGAGTACTTTGCCGCCCACCCCGGCCATGTCCTCGGCCGGCTGTATGTGGGTCGCGGCGTCTACGGCGCCGAGGAGCTGATGGTCGAGCGCACCGGCGAGGTCGCCCCAGCGCTGCGGGCCGGGCTCGAAGCGATCGCCGAGCACGCCAAGACGGCCGGGCTCACCATGACACCCCCTGACGGTGCCGGCGCCACGCCGGCGCCCCTCGCGCTCGTCGGACGATCCGCCGCACGACCCGAAGGCTTCATCGAGGCCGCCGGCGAAGGCTTCACCGAGGTGCGCGACGGCGCCGCGGTGTCTCTCGCGGTCCCGAAGACCCAAAGCGCCGAGCTGCGCGCCCTGCTCGGCCTTCGCGACGCCGTGGTCGGGCTCCTCGAAGCCGAAGCGGCAACCCGCGACGACACCACCGAGATCGGCCGCCTGCGCGCCGACCTCAACCAGCGCTACGACGCCTACATCGCCGCCTACGGCCCGCTGAACCGGTGCTCGTGGAGGCGAACCGGCCGGATGGACCCAGACACCGGCGCCGAACGCCTCGTCCGGGTCAGGCCACGCCGTGGCGGGTTCCGCACCGACCCGTTCGCCCCGGTCGTCGACGCCTTGGAGATCTACGACGCCGAGGACAACCGAGCAGCCAAGGCAGCGATCTTCCACCGCCGGGTCGTCGCACCCCCACCGGCCCGCCTCGGGGCGGAGTCACCAGCGGACGCGCTCGCCATCTGCCTGGACGACTACGGCGAGGTACGTCTCAGCGAGATCGCCCGCCTCCTCGGCGCCGACGAGACGACCACCCGGGCCGAGCTGGACCTGCTCGTCTTTGACGAGCCCGGCACCGGCCAGCTCGTGCCCGCACCCGAGTACCTCTCGGGCAACGTGCGCGCCAAGCTCGCAGCCGTCACGCAGGCCGCCGCGGACGACTCCCGCTACGAGGCCAACGTCAGCGCGCTGCGGGCAGTGATCCCCGAGGACCTCGGACCCGACGCGATCGACGCCCGCCTCGGCGCCGCTTGGATCGCAGATACCTACGTCGAGGAGTTCCTGCGCGAGACCCTCGACGACCCCACCGTGGCCGTCGAGCACGCCGGGGGATCCCAATGGGTGGTCAAAGGCGGCCTCCACGGCGTGCTCGCCACGTCCACCTGGGGCACCGCTCGGCGTCCGGCCGGGGATCTCGCCCAGTCCATGCTCACCCAGTCGAAGATCGAAGTTCGCGACCAGATCGAAGGTGGCGGCACCGTCCCCAACCCGACCGAGACCATCGCCGCCCAGGAGAAGGCGGCCGAACTGGCCGAACGGTTCCGTGAGTGGCTCTGGGAAGACCCCGAACGCACCGAGGCGCTGGTGCGCACCTACAACGACCGGTTCAACGCGATCGTGTTGCGCTCCTACGACGAGGCCCAGCCAGCACTGCCAGGCCTGGCGCTCTCCTTCGAGCCGCGGCCCCACCAGCTCGCAGCGGTGGCCCGCATGGTCGCCGAGCCGGCCACCCTGCTCGCGCACGAGGTCGGGGCGGGCAAGACCGCGGCGATGGCCATGGGGGTGATGGAGCTCAAGCGGCTCGGTCTCGTCGCCAAGCCCGCTCTCGTCGTACCGAACCACATGGTCGAGCAGTTCTCCCGAGAGTTCCTCCAGCTCTACCCCCAAGCCCGCCTGCTGGTCGGCACGAAAGAAGACCTGGCCGGCTCCGAGGGCCGCCGGCGGTTCACCGCCCGGGCGGCAACCGGCGAATGG
>JAJZJY010000851.1 GCA_021809885.1 Actinomycetes bacterium | reverse complement strand
GCGTGGAGGAGGTCGTCGGTGTCGTGCGCGCCTGCGCTGCGGCGGGGGTGGCGATCGTGCCGCAGGGCGGCAACACCGGCCTGGTGGGCGGAGGCATCCCACGCGGCCGCGAAGTGGTCCTGTCCACCACCCGCCTCTGCCGGGTCGGCGAGCCGGACGGCGACACCCGCCAGATCGCCGCCGGCGCCGGTGCCACCCTCGCCGCCGTGCGGGGTGCCGCCCTGCCGGCCCGCCTCGACGTCGGAGTCGACCTCGCGTCTCGCGACACGGCGACGGTCGGGGGCATGGTGGCGACCAACGCCGGGGGTCTGCGGGTGCTGCGCTACGGCCACATCCGTGGGCAGCTCGCCGGGGTGGAGGCCGTGCTGGCCGACGGACGGGTGATCCGGCGCATGGCGGGGCTGGCCAAGGACACCGCAGGCTACGACCTGACCGGTCTGCTCTGCGGCAGCGAGGGAACGCTCGCCGTCGTCACCGCCGTGCTGTTGCGGCTGGTCCCCGTACGACCCCAACGTGTCACGGCGTGGGTGGGCGTCGAGTCCGTCCGCCACGCCGTCGAGGTCGTCGGGCGGGTGCGGGCGGCGTTCGACGGGTTGGAGAGCGCCGAGATCATGTTCGCGGAGGGGGTGCGCCTCGTGAGCGACCTGTTCGGCTTGCCCCTGCCGTTGACCAGCGGGTCACCGGCGTACCTACTGCTCGAGCTCACCTCCGGGGAGGGCGCCGGCGGCCTGCTGGACGAGGCGGTCGAGACCCTTGCCGGCTGGGCCGACATCGGGGAGTCCGCCATCGCCGACCAGGGCCCGAGCCGGCAACGCCTGTGGGCGCTGCGGGAGCGCCACCCCGACGTCGTCGCCCGCCTCGGTGTGCCCCACAAGCTGGACGTCGCCGTGCCGCTCAGCCGGCTCCCGGAGCTCGAGGCGGGCGTGCGCCTGGCCCTGGCCCCGCTGGAGGCCACCGTCGTCCTCTACGGTCACGTCGGCGACGGGAGCCTTCACGTCAACGTCGCCACACCGGAGCCGGCGGCCGGCGCGGTGGAGGAGGCCGTGTTCGCCGTCGTGGCGCGACTGGGCGGCACCATCAGCGCCGAGCACGGGATCGGCACCGACAAGCTGCGGTGGCTCGACCGGACCCGGAGCGCAGCGGAGATCGCCGTCATGCGCGCCGTCAAGGACGCCCTCGACCCGACCGGGATCCTCAACCCCGGCGTCCTGCTCGGCGCCACCATCGCCCCTCCACCCCAGCTGGGCCAAGGGTCTTAGTCTCGACGGCCGTGGAAGGAGACAGAGCCGGACGGCCGGGAAGCGGCGGCGACGGCATCTGGGCGCCGGCGCGCCGGCGCCTCACCGTCGGCCTCGTACTGGCCGTCACGCTGGTGGCATTCGAGGCCCTGGCGGTAGCCACGGTCATGCCTGTCCTGGCGCGTCACTTGGGCGACATCCGGCTGTACGGCTGGGTCTTCAGCGCGTTCATGCTCTCGAGCCTCGTCGGGATCGTCGCCGGCGGCAGCCTGGCGGACCGGGTTCCGTTGACGGGGCCGATGGTCGGCGGCCTGGCGTTCTTCGCAGTGGGGCTGCTGATCGGCGGCACGGCCACGTCGATGCCGGTGCTGGTGGTCGGCCGCGCCGTGCAGGGAGTCGGCGCCGGGGTCGTGCCGAGCATGGCGTACGTCGCCATCTCCCGGGGCTATCCCCACGGGTCGCGCCCCCGCATGTTCGCCGTCCTGTCGACCGCGTGGGTCGTGCCCGGCCTGGCCGGGCCGGCCATCGCTGCGGGGATCGCGGCCGCGGCCGGCTGGCGCTGGGTGTTCCTCGGGCTGATCCCTCTCGTGGGTGTCGCCGGCGGCGTCGCCCTCGTCGGGTTGCGTTCCGTTCCGGCGGGAGGGGAGAGGGATCGGGCCGCGAGGCCGGAGCGGCCCGGTCCCCGGGCGCTCGCCGTCGCAGGCGTGGTGACCGGCGCCGGCGGCCTGCTCGTCAGCCTCACCACCGGCCGGCCGCTGGTCGTCGTGGCGGGCGTGATCGCCGGTGGCGGGCTGCTGCTCACATGCCTCCGGCGACTCACGCCGGCCGGCACCCTGACGGCGCGCCCCGGCCTGCCCGCCACCGTGGCGTCGCGCGGGCTCCTCACGGCCTGCTTCTACGCCGCTGACGCCTACGTGCCGTACGCCGTGACCACCGTGCGCCACTCGCCCACGTTGCTCACCGGCCTCGTGCTGACCGCCGGGACCGTCACCTGGACGGCGGGGTCGTGGACCCAGGCCCGGCTGATCCAGCGGGTCGGCCCGCGCCGGCTCATCAGGGCCGGGGAGATCCTCGTCGTCGTCGCCATCGCGGCGATGGCCGGCGTCCTGCTCCCCGCCGTCGCCCCAGCGCTCGCCATCCCCGTGTGGTCGGTCGCCGGTTTGGGCATGGGACTCGCCTACGCTCCGCTGTCGATCGCCACCCTCGACCTGGCACCGGCGGCAGAGGTGGGCCAGGCGACGGCGTCATTGCAGCTCTGCGACGTCCTCGGCACCGCGCTCGGCACCGGCGTCGCCGGTGCCCTGGTGGCCGCGTCGGTGCACGGCCTGCACCTCGGGGCCCGCTCCGGCGTCGCCCTCGCCTACGCCCTCGGCGCCGCCGTCGGGCTCACCGCTATCACCACCGGACGCCACCTTCCCCGG
>JAJZJY010000029.1 GCA_021809885.1 Actinomycetes bacterium | reverse complement strand
CGCCACCCCGGCCGGGTGCTCGTGACGACCCCGGTGCGGGCGCTCGTCGGCGTGCTGGCCTCCCAGTACCGGAGGCTGTCGCCCACCACCACGGGGCGGGTCGAGTTCGCGACCTTCCACGGGTTCGCCCTCCGCGTCCTCGCCGGCAGCGGCATCGCCTGCAACGTGGACCCCTTCGGGCTGGACGCCGCCTTCCGGCGGGCGTGGGACCGCCTCGGAGGTTCGGGCCTCGGGGCGTGGGCCCCTCCCGGGTACTGGAGGGATGAGATAGGCACCGTCATCAAGGGCCGGGGCATCGAGCGGTTCGACCAGTACCTGCAGGCACAACGCCCCGGCCGGACCGTACCGCTGAGCAGCGCCCGGCGGCGGGGCGTGTGGGAGCTGCACCTCGCCTACACCGACGAGCTCGCCCGCCGGGACCTGCAGGACTGGTACGACGTGGTCCGCCTGGCCCGTGACTGCGTGCGGGAGCGGCCGCCGGCGCCGCCGTACCGGGCCGTGATCGCCGACGAGATCGGCGAGCTGCCGGTAACCGGGTTGCAGCTGCTGCACGCCCTCGTCCGCGACCGCAGCGACGGGCTACTGCTCGTCGGTGACTGCGCCGCCACCTCCGAGCTCGGAGCGGTACGGCTCGAGGAGGCCGGGGTGGAGGTGGCCGGTCGCTCCACGGTGATGCGCAACGTCTACCGCGACAACCGCCGCCTGCTCGAGGCCGCCGTCGCCGTGGTGCCGGCGCCGGACGAGGAGCCCGAGGTCCCGCTGGCCGTGGCCGGTGACGGCCCCGTACGCGACGGCAAGCCCGTCCGCCACGACGTCGCCCCCGACAGGGAGACCCACGACCGGCGCCTGCTGCTCCGGCTCCGCGAGGACCTGGCGGAGGGGGCCGCCGACCTCGCCGTGCTCTGCCACACCGACCGGGCGGCGGAGCACTACCGCCGCCTCCTGCGCAGCGAGGGTCTCCCCGTCGCCAGCCTGGGGCGCGGGCCCGTCCCGGGCGACGTCCTCGAGGTCGGGACGGTGTCGGCGGCGCGCGACCGGGACTTCGCTGTGGTGTACCTGCCGGCCGGGGAACCGCTGCGAGCCGTGCGCGACCCCGACCAGGTCCGCTACGAGCGCCAGCTGCGGTTCGCTGCCATGACCGCCGCTCGCGACCGGCTCTGGGTCGGGACGCTCGATCCGCCGCTGGACTGATCCCGATGCTCGGCTCGCCGCCCCCTACGCCCTGCGGGCGCTGCCGGCCGGGTACGGGTCGCTGCCGTTGCCGTTCATCGCCGGCGACGAGCCGAGCAGACCGGCCAGGGCCCGGGACCAGGCGCGGCGGATGAAGTCGGGGTCGCGGCCCTGGACGCGGCAGAGGTGGTCCCACGCCTCGAAGGACAGGAGCACCTCGACGAGGGCGGCGAGCTGCTCGGCGTCGTCGGGGCGGCGTTGGCCCAACTCGGCACCGAAGTACGTCCGCACCTGCCTGCGCACGTCACCCCGGAGCACGGCGAGGTCCTCGGCGATGGTCGGCACTTGCGGTTCGCGCAGGCGGGCGGCACGGGCGGCCCCGGCGGCCCGCTCGCACATCGCCAGCCGAGCGTCGATGAGGCGAGCGACCCGACCCTCGAGGGGACCGTCCTCGTCGAGAGGGGCGAGCAGCGGGCGGCTGCGGTCGACGGTCGCGAGCAGCACCGCCCGGCGCATCTCGTCGAGGCTCTCGAAGTACCGGAAGACCGAGCGCGGCGAGACGCCCGAGCGCTCGGTGATCTGCTCGACCGAGGGGTCGAGCACTCCCTCCTGCATCAGGCTCACCGCCGCCTCGATGACCGCGTCACGGTTACGCCGCCGGCGTGCCGCCCTTCCGTCGATATCCGCCATTTGTCCATGCTACCGGGGGTGCCGGCGGGCTCGGAAGGCACCGCCGCCCTCGCTGCGGGTGGGCGGTGTGGTAGGAGTCGGTGGCATGTGCCGGCTGCTCGGTTTCGTGGCCCACCCGGAGGCCACCCTTGTCGAGGTGCTCGGTGGCGACTACGACGCCTTCGTCGGCTTGGCGCGCGACCGCCACGGGGACGGCTGGGGCATGGCCTGGCCGCAGGACGGCGGCGTCGCGACGGAGAAGCGACCGGTCGGCGCCCACGGCAGTACGGCGTTCGCCAGCGCCGCCGCCACCCGCCGGACCGGCGCCCTCCTCGTCCACCTGAGATGGGCGACGATGGACCTTGCGGTGTCGTCCGCCAACACCCACCCGTGGGGTGACGGCCACCTGGCGTTCGCCCACAACGGGTCGATCTACGAGATGCCCCCCCTCGAGGTCCTCACCGGCGGGCCGCCGCCGGAGGCACCGGCCGGTGACACCGACAGCGAGCGGTACTGGCTGGCGGTGCGGGCCGCCTCGCAACGCTGCGGGGATCCCGTACGCGGGCTCGCTGAGGCCGTCGCCACGGTCGCACGCACCTGCACCTACAGCAGCCTCAACTGCCTGCTGCTCACCCCGGAGGCGCTCGTCGCCGTGTCGTGGTTCGATCCCTCTCGCATCGCCGACGGGCTCGGGGACGACTACTACGACCTGACGTTCCGCCGCTCGGAGCGGGTGACGGTGGTCGCCTCCTCCGGCTGGCAGCGGCCGGGCTGGACCCCCGTCCCCAACGGCAGCATGCTCGTGGCGCCCCGCGACGGCGGCGAGCCGCGGGTGGAGGACCTCCGCTCGTCGGCGGGCGCGGCAACGGGGTAGCTGGGCCCCGGACGACGCCACGAGCCTCCGGCCTGCCCGCCCCGGGAACAACCCCCCCGGGCCGGGCGTTGACGACCTCACTGATGACTGTGGCGAGCACGAGAGCGGCAGGGTCCCGGGCGGAGCCGCCGACCGGCAGGCAACACCAGGGCGCATCGGGCCTCTCCCGGTGGCGTCTACCGCTGATCCTCACGGCGTCGTTCATGATGGTGCTCGACTTCAGCATCGTGAATGTGGCGCTGCCGTCGATCCAGCGCGACCTTCGAATGCCGGCTTCCCTCGACGACTGGGTCGTGACCGCCTACGCCATCACCTTCGGAGGGCTGCTCGTGTTGGGCGGGCGCGCCGCAGACCTGCTCGGCCGGCGGAGGATGTTCGTCGTCGGTCTCGGGCTGTTCACCCTCGCGTCGCTGTCCGGCGGCCTGGCATGGAGCGCCCCGGTGCTCCTCGTGTCCCGGGCGGTGCAGGGCGTCGGCGGCGCCCTGACGCTGCCGGCGGCGCTCTCGCTGATCACCACCACCTTCCCCGAGGGCCCCGAGCGGACCCGGGCTCTCGGCCTCTACGGTGCCACCGCCTCGGTCGGCTTCGTGGCCGGCCAGGTGCTCGGCGGCATCCTGGTGCAGGCCATCTCGTGGCGATCGGTGTTCCTCGTCAACGTGCCCGTCGGGGTGGCGACCGTCGTGGCCGTGCCGCTGGTGCTGGGGCGCGGCGAGCGGGCTCGGGACGGGCACGGCCACGCCTCGGGGCATCTCGGCGGCCTCGACCTGCGGGGAGCGGCGCTGGTAACAGCGGCGATGGCGTTGCTCGTGTTCGCCGTCTCGGAGGGCGTCGTCCTGGGCTGGGCGTCTCCATGGGTGCTCGCCGCCGCAGGCGGCGCCATCGCCTCGTTCGGAGGTTTCCTCCTTGCCGAGACACACCACCCGCAGCCGCTGGTCCGCCTGGACGTCTTCCGCCACCCCGGCCTGCGCAACGGGAGCATGATCGCCCTGCTGCTCGGCTTGTGGAACGGCGGGGAGATGCTCGTGCTCTCCCTCTACCTCCAGCAGGCATTGCACCAGTCCCCCCTGCTGGCCGGCCTCGTGATAGCGCCGCAGGGCATCGTCGGGTTCGTGGCCGCGATCTTCGGGCCGGCGATCGCCAGGCGCCTCGGCGGCAGTCGCCGCCTCCTCGTGCTCACGGGCGCCTCCGCCGCGATCGGCTTCCTCGTGCTGACCCAACTCCCCGCCCGCCACTACGACGCCGTGCTGTGGGCGGTGACGCTGGTCGGCTTCGGCACGGCCGGCACCTCCTTCGGCTCCATCGTGATCGCCAGCGCCGGCATGCCTGACCGGGACCAGGGCCTCGTCGGCGGGATGATCAACACCGCTCGCCAGATGGGCGCCGCCGTCGGCGCTTCCCTGCTGCCGACGGTCGCCGCGGCGGTGGGGGGCACGGCCGAGACCACCGTCTCGGTGAGCGGCGACCGGGCGGCGATGGCCACAGGGGCGCTCGCCGCTGCGCTCGCGACGCTCATTGCCTGGAGGCGCCGTCCGGCCCGGGCCCCCGCCGCGTGACACTCCGGCAGGAGCAACGTTGGGGGAGCTGACCGTGGGGGGCGACGGGCTCGCCCGCTGCTCGTGGGGCGCCGCCCCGCCCGAGAACCGGGCCTACCACGACGCCGAATGGGGCCGCCCGGTCGGCGACGACAGGCGCATCTTCGAGAAGCTGTGCCTCGAAGGCTTCCAGGCCGGCCTGTCGTGGCTGACGATCCTCCGCAAGCGGGAGGCGTTCCGCGACGCCTTCGCCGGCTTCGAACCCACTGCGGTGGCCGCCTACGACGCATCCGACGTCGAGCGCCTGCTCGGCGACCAGCGGATCGTCCGCCACCGGGGGAAGATAGAGGCCGCCATTGCCAACGCCCGGGCGACGGTCGCCATCCACGACGACGGCCTCTCCCTCGCCGGCCTCCTCTGGAGGCACGAGCCGGCGAGCCCACCGGCGCCGTCGCAGCCCGGCGAGATCCCGCCGACGATCCCCGAGGCCCGGGCGCTGTCCGCCGAGCTGCGCCGGCGCGGCTTCCGCTTCGTCGGGCCGACGACCGTCTACGCCGCCATGCAGTCGCTCGGTGTCGTCAACGACCACCTGGTTGGCTGCGCCTGGCGGGAGCCGGCCGCCGGGGAGCGGGCGGCGTTCCGCGTCCCTTCCGTCGAGCTGGCCTGACGGGACGGGCTCCGCCGGAGGGGGCCGATCGCGGCGAGAGGCATGCCGGCCGACGGCGACCTTTCGGCGTGTTCATCACCGACACCCCGACCGCTCCTAAGAGCCACGCATCACGCCGTCCACCCCGCTAGCCGGCTCGCCGACCACCGGGAGTCGTCGGGCACCGACGGGGACGAACCGGTGGTGCAGAGCTCGGCGGCCGCACGCCCGATGGCCGGGGACAGCTGGATCCCCACTCCCCCCGCACCGAGGGCGCACACGACGTCGGGAGCGGCGGGGTGGCGGCCGACGACCGGGAAACCGTCCGGAGTCGTCGGGTACAGCCCGCTCCAACCCCCGCCGGCACCGGCGTCGTCGAGGCGAGGGAGGAGCTCGGCGAGGCGGGACGCCAGCAGCTCCACGACCCCGGCGTCCGGCACCCCGAGCGGGGCGTCGGGGTCAGCGCCGGGGTGCACCGCCTCGTCGGAGTGCAGCCCGGCCACGAGCCGCCCCGGGCCGTCCTGGCGGAAGTAGACGCCCTCCCGGCCGCTGCGGGGCACGTAGTCCATGACGAACGGCATCACGTAGCCGAGCGGCCGGCGCAACGCCACGCTCACGACCTCGTGCAGCTGCGGAACGAGCGCCACAGGCGCCCCGAGCAGGTCACCGACCCGCCCGGCCCACGGCCCAGCGGCGTTGACGACGACATCGGCCGGGAACCGCCCGGCCGGCGTGACCAGCGTCGGCCCGGGCTCGGCGGCGACGACGGGGCAGCCGGAGCGGATCGTGGCGCCGGCGTGGCGCACGAGCGCCGCCAGCAGCGAGCAGTAGTCGCTGCCGTCGACGTAGCCGTCGGAGGGACCCCACAGGCCGCCGGCGCAGGCCCCGGCCGCCAGGTCGGGCACGAGCCGCGCCACCTCCGACGCGTCGACGACCCGACCGTCGCATCCCTCCTCGGCCTGCAGCGCAGCGCTCAGCTCGAAGGCGTGCAGGTCGTCCCCGTCGTGCGCGAGGCGCAGGTAACCCTCCCTGGCGAAACGCAGGCCGTGGTCACGCTCCAACGCGTCGACCAGCCGGCGGCCGTAGGCACGCATGGCGATCTCGTGGGCGTCGAGGTACTGGGTCTCGACCATGCCCACAGACCGGCTCGACGACCCGGCGGCCACGTGCGCCGCCTCCAGCACGGTCACCTCACCGGCCCCGGCTCGCACCAGGTGCCACGCCACCGACAGCCCGATCGCCCCGGCACCGACCACCGCCACACGCGGCCCTGACGACCCGGTAGCGCCGGCCACGCCGGCCGGGCGGCTCACGCCAGGGTGTCGACGATCACAGCGCCGACGGTGTCGAGCTGCTCGTCGGTCATCGCGGTGGACAGCGCCACGAGCCCGTTGACCGAGACCAGGACACCCCGCCGGTACAGCTCCCACCAGGCCTTGGCCGGGTCGTCGGGGAAGATGCGCAGCAGCGAACCCCGCCCGGAGACCTCCACGCCGGCGGCGGCGAGGCGCCGGCGCAACGTATCGCCCCGGCCGTTGAGCGCATCGATCTGCTCCGGCCCGTACGCGGCGAGGGCGGCCGCCCCTGCTGCCATCGTCACGGGATTGGCGGAGAAGGTGCCGCCCCAGTGGATGGCGGACGGCCGTTGGGGATCGAAGCTTGCCATCACCTCGGGCCGGCCGCCGAGGCCGCCGACGGGGAAGCCGCCGCCGATGATCTTGGCCACCGTCGTCAGGTCGGCCACGAGGCCGTACGAAGCCTGCAGACCCCCGAGCCCCAGGCGGTACGTGATGATCTCGTCGACGATCACCAATGCTCCGGCGGCGGCGGCCTCCTCCCGCAGAGCGGTGACGAACGAGGGCGCCAGCGGCCGCAACCCCGCCCGGTTGGGCATGAGGTCGACGAGGACGGCGGCGATGTTGCCGCCGCCGGTGCGGAACACCGATCGCAGCGCCGCCTCGTCGTCTTGGGCGACGGATACGGTCGCCTCCCGAGCCGGCCGGGGCACCCCCGGCTCGTCGGGGGCCACGACCTGGTCGTAGGTGCCGTGGTAGGCGCCGGCCAGGCGGACCACCAGCTCCCTGCCTGTGAACGCCCGCGCCCCCCGCATCGCCATCATCACCGCCTCGCTGCCCGAGTTTGCGAACCGCCACCGCAGGTTCCGGCCGAAGCGTCCGGACAGCACTTCGGCGAGAGCGATCTCGGACTCGGTCGGCAGGCCAAATGCCGACCCGCGCCGGGCAGCACCCACCGCCGCCTCGGTCACCGACGGGTGGGCGTGGCCGTGGATCAGCGAGGTGTAATTGTTGTTGCAGTCGATGACCCGGTGCCCGTCGGCGTCGACGACCACCGCCCCTTCCCCCTCCACGGCGTAGGGCGGGGCGGGAGGCACGTACAGAGTCGCCCGCGAGTTGCCACGGGGCAGCACCTGCGTGGCGCGCTCCGCCAGGCGCTCGTTCTCTGCGGTCATGGTCGACCTCCCCCGATCATGCCGGTGGCGGCGCCCGACGCCAGAGCCGCGAGCGGAGCACCGGCCACCGCCCGGACCGCGAGGTCGCCGTAGATCGACGCCACGGCTTCCGCCGACAGGCGGCCGCCCTCCCGGAACCACACGCACACGCCGGTGGCCATGGTGGCGAGAGCGTACGTTGCGATGTCGACATCGTCGACCTGCCACCCCAGGCGGTCCCGGCCCTCCACCAGGACCCCGCGCAGCAGGAGCTGGTAGTCGTCACGGACCGCCACCACCTCCGCCCGGCGGGCGGCGCTGAGAGCGTGGAGCTGCTCATCGGCGACGCGGGCCTGCAGGCGGTGGTTGGCGTGGTAGCGGACGTGCCATTCGATCATGCGCCTGAGCTGGCGCTCGGGCCCCATCGCGCTCGCCACCGCCGTCCGGGCCCCGTCGAGCAACTCGTCCATCGTCCCGAGGGCGATGCAGTAGAGGATCGTCTCCTTGCTCGGGAAGTGGTGGTAGACGCTCGGTCCCCGGACCCCGGCGGCGGCGGCGATCTCACGCGTCGTCGTGGCGTGGAACCCCTCCGTTGCGAAGCGCTCGGCGGCCGCCTGCAGGATCCGGTCCGCCGTCGCCGGCGTGTGAGCGGCCCTCCTCGCCATGGGTGAAGGTATACAGTACGGATCACTGTCCCCGTCAACCTATCGGGCGATAGGGGCCCCTTCCCGCGATCCTGCTGGGCATCCAACGGGCCGGCAGATGTCCATTGACTGTCAACCGACCAGTCACTAGGTTCCTCGGGAACCACCACGTGGGGGACGGCAACCGGCCGTCGTGGAGAGGCGCCGCGCAGAGGCGTCGTGGAGAGGAGAGCACATGGCGACCGTTGCCGCAGAGGCCCTGTCGCACGGCGAGTTCAGGCGCAACCTCGGTTGGACCGACGGCCTGGCGATGGGGCTGTCGATCCCCGTCGGCGGGTTCGCACTGATCGGGTACTCGATAGGGATCCTCGGCGCCTGGACGGCGATGCTGCTGTGGGGCGTGACCTGCCTCATCGCCATCCTGCAGAACTTCATCTTCGCCGAGCTGGCCGCCATGTTCCCCGACAAGCCGGGCGGCATCGCCCTCTACGCCCACGAGGGGTGGCGCCGGTACTTCTCGCCGGTCGGCGCCCTCGCGGCTGTCGGCTACTGGGCCGGATGGTCCTTCGGCCTCGCCGTCTACGGGCTGATCATCGGGCAGCTCCTCGCCGCCCAGTTCTTCCCCCATTCCACATGGACCTTCTTCGACGGCACGCAGCACATCGGCCTGGCCGTCATCCTCGGAGCGCTCGCCGTCGTGGCTGTGTGGGCGCTCAACGTCTTCGGCGTCCACCCCGCCGTACGATCCAACAAGATCATCGGCGTCGTCGTCTGCATCACAGTCGGCATCCTGATCGTCGGTCCGTTCCTCACCGGCCACTGGCACCACCGGCTCACCTGGGGCCTCGGCCTGCCGCATCAGGCGTGGGGCGGCTGGAAGCTCGCCATCGTCTACATGTACGTCATGTGCTGGACGTCGTACGGCACCGAGATCGCCGCCACCTTCTCCCCCGAATACCGTGACCAGAAGCGCGACTCGACCCGTGCACTCGTCTCGGGCGGTGTCCTCACCCTCGCGTTCCTCGTCCTCGGCCCGCTCTCGGCGACCGCCGACATCGGCACGAAGGCGATCGCCGCCAACCCGGTCGGGTTCTTCCCCTCGGTGTTCTCCTCGATCATCGGACCGGCCGCAGGGCTCGTCACCATCATCCTGTGCGGCGCCCTGTTCCTCAACATGACGGCCGCCACGGCCGACGCCGGCCGGGCCCTCTACGGCATCTCCCGCGACGGCATGATCGTGAAGCAGCTGTTCAAGCTCAACCGTCACGGCATGCCGGGGCGGGCCATGACCATCGACCTGGTCGTCAACGTCTGCCTGGTTGTGTTCGTGGCCAACACCCTCGGGGTCCTGTTCGCCAGCAACCTCGGCTACATGATCGCCGTGGTGTTCGCTCTGAGCGGCTTCCTGCTGCTCCGGAAGGACCGCCCCGAGTGGCCCCGCCCCATCCGCAGGGGCCCGGGGTGGATCGCCGCGGCCTGGCTCCTGATCGCCTTCAACCTGGTGCTGATCATCGTCGGTGCCCTCAACCCGGGCATCGCCGGCTACGGGGGCACGACCGACCAGCTGATCGGCCTGGCCATCCTCCTGGCGTCGATCGTCATGTTCCTCTTCCGCCGATTGGTCCAGGACCGGGTGCCGCTGCAGCTGCGCGAGCCCACGCCCACGGTGCCGGATGACGTCGGCCTCGTGGCGGCCCCCCTCGCCGCCGAGCTCCGGGAGCTGTGAGCGCCGGGGCGGCTACACGAGGGGACTCCCTCTTGGGCCCGGGGCAGAAGTCACGGCTGGGTTCATCCAGGACGTGGTCGCCCGAAGAGGTAACCCTGCCCGTAATCGCATCCCAGCTCCTGCAGCACATCGGCCTGCCGCTGGGTCTCGACGCCCTCGGCGACCACGGAGAGACCCATGTTGTGGGCCATCGAGATGATCGTCGAGACGATGGTGGCATCCGCAGCGTCCTCGACGAGGGAGGAGATGAACTCGCGATCGATCTTCAAGATGTCGAGCGGCAGCCTGTGCAGGTACCGCAACGACGCGTAGCCCACTCCGAAGTCGTCGATCACGAGGCGCACACCGAGGCGGCGTAGCTCACCCAGGACGAAGGCCGCACGGTCTATGTCGCGGATGAGCACGTTCTCCGTGACCTCCACCGCGAGACGATTTCTCGGTATTCCATACCTCTCCATGCTCGATTGCACCAATCCGAGCAGTTGGGGGTCCTCGAGTTGGCACGGGGAGAGATTCACCGACACCATCTCATCGATCCCGATCCGAGCTCGCCGGCCGCTGTCGCGGCACGCGGCATCGAGCACCTTGGCACCGAGCGACTGGATGAGTCCCGTCTCCTCGGCGACGAGGATAAACTCCCCTGGCAGGATCAGTCCCCGCTCCGGATGCTCCCAGCGGGCGAGAGCCTCTCGGGAGACGACCCTTCCCGACGTCAGCTCCACGATCGGCTGGTAGTGCACCACAATCTGATCCGAAGCCCCGAGCGCGAGGCGCAACTCTGTCTCGACAGTAATCCTTTGCAACATGCGGTTGCGCAGCTCATTGTCGAACAGCGTCCATCGCTTACCTCCCCTGCGCTTGGCCTCGTACATGGCAGCATCGGCGTCGGCGATGACACGTTCTGCTGTAGGGCGATCTCCTTGGCTGACGGAGACGCCGATGCTCGCCGTCAGGAACAGCTCGCGGTTGGCCAAGTGGAAGGGATCATCCAAGCTGGCCAGGATCCGGTCGGCCAACTGCAGCGCCTGCTCTCGGCCCTCGAGCCCCGGCGCCACGATCAGGAACTCGTCGCCGCCAAGGCGCGCTATGGTATCGACTCCACGTCGGATCTTCTGCAGGCGCCGCGCCACCGCGAGCAAGAGGGCGTCGCCGGTACCGTGGCCCAGGCTGTCGTTTACGACCTTGAACCGGTCGATATCCAAGAACAGCACCGCCACATGGCAGCCGGTGCGCTCCGAGCTCGCTAGGGCCTGCGTCAGGCGGTCGGCGAGGAGGATGCGGTTGGGCAGGCCGGTGAGCGGGTCGAACAGGGCCTGCTGACGCAGTGCAGCCTCGGCGCTCTTGCGGGCGGTGATGTCGTGGGCGTTGATCACCACACCACCGACCGAGGGCTCCTCGAGGAGGTTGGTGCAGGTGGCATGGATCCATCTCCAGTCCCCGTCCCGATGCAACAGCCGCATCTCCTGCTCACGGCTCCTGGTGCCACCCGCGATCACGTCGGTGAACGTGTCCTCGAAGAGTGCCTCATCCTCCGGGTGTACCCGCGGCAGTGTGGCCTGTTCCCCGAGCTTGACTGTTGCGTGGCCGAGCAGACGGGTGTATGCCGGGCTGGTGAAGAGCAGCCGACGGTCGGGGCTGACCACCATGATCGTGTCGGCGGAATGCTCCACCAGTGATTCGAAGCGGGTCTCGGCACGCCGACGCTGCTCCTCGAGCGCCACACGCTCGCTCACATCGCGGACGGTAGCGGTGAACACGAGGTGGCCGGACACGCGGAGCTTCGCGATGGTCACCTCGGCCGGGAACTCGTCCCCATCTCGACGGAGACCCACGACGCCGGATCGCTCGCTCATGGAACGTCGCTCGATCGTTTCGCCGGAGAAGCGCGCCACGTGACCGGCGTGGCGCCGGCGGACGCGTTGGGGCAACAGCATGGACAGCGGCTGCCCGATGAGCTCATCGGAGCAGTAGCCGAAGAGCTCTTCCGCGGCACGGTTGAACAGGAGGATCTCCTGGTCCTCACCGGTGGCGATTATCGCATCGCTGGCGTCTTCCAACACCCGCGTCAGCAGGAGACGGGCGTCGAGCCCACGAGAGCCAACCTCCCCGACGAGCACACCGCTCTTCGTGACAGCAGCCGGCATCGGCATCTTTCGTCGGCAAGAGGCTGGCGATACTTGAACCTGTTCCAGTCGACTGGGTAATCTTTCTGGTATTGGATCCACGCGGTGTAAATGCACGGATCTCCGGGCAGCGCAACTGCCCCGACTCGGGGCGACGCCTGGGCTCGGATGCTCCACCCAACTACCGTCGGGCGGATGCGCCACCCGGGGACCCGAGGCCGGTCGGTCTCCGGTTCGCCGGCCGGCGCCCGCCGGCGACTCCGCCGCTCAGCCGGGGGGTCTTGAGCGGTGTGCGGCTTCGCCGGCTTCGTCGACCCCCGCTGACACCGGGAGCAGGAGCTCGTCGAGGTGGGGACCCGGATGCGCGACACCCTGGTGCACCGCGGCCCCGACGACTGCGGTGCCTGGGTCGACCCGGCCGCCGGCGTCGCCCTCGGCAGCCGCCGCCTGGCGATCCTCGACCTGTCCCCCGCCGGCCACCAGCCGATGGTCTCGGCCAGCGGCCGCTGGGTGCTCGCCTACAACGGCGAGGTCTACGACCACGCCCGCCTCGCCGAGCGCCTCCGCGCCGGTGGCTGGCAGGCCCGTCGAACAAGCGGAAGCCCAGTGGCGACGTCAGCAAGACCTCCTCGCAAGGTAACGCCGCTTCTCGACACCCCCCACTCGCGCCTGGCCGCTGAGCGACTTCGAGCCGCCGGCTACGAGGTAGCTGCTGCAGCCGATGACGCGGCTCTCGCATCTCTACCGGACGAGAAGCTCCTACGATCGGCGACCCGCGCCGGACAGGCCGTGGACACCGAGAACGCCCGCGACTTCGATTGCATCCTCCGAGCGTGGGCGGTCACCGGCGCGCATCACGTCGGCGTCGTGTTCACCCAGACAGCGAGTAACGGCACATCGAAAACTCAGTTGGCTGCCGCCACGTCGTCGCCTGGTCGGCGGGAAACTCCCCTGCCCGCTTCACTCGCTGTAGTGATAGCGCGCCTTGAGGATCTTGATGACTTCTGCGTCGTCGGCCCGGTAGACGAGACGGTGCTCGTCGTCGATGCGGCGGGACCAGTACCCCGACAGGTCGCCTTTGAGTGGCTCCGGTTTGCCGATGCCGGTGAACGGATCGCGCTGGATGTCTCCGGTCAGGCGTGTGATCCTCGTCGCCATCCTCCGGTTGGCGCCGAGCCAGTACACGAAGTCGTCCCACGCGTCGGGGTCGAAGTGGATGCTTCGCACTACTCGCCGGCCAGACCCTGGAGCTCTTCCAGGGTCTTCACGACAGCGCCTCGGCCGGACTTGTCCCGCTCGAGGGCTTCCATGAGTCGTCGGGCATTGGCGGGAGACCGCAGCAAGTAGATCGTCTCCTGCCAGGAGTCGAAGTCCCCGGCCGACATGAGCACAGCGTCACCGCCCTTGGAGTTGATCCGCACCGGGAGATGGTCGTCATTGACCTGCTGGATGAGAGGGAACAGGCGCGAACGCGCCTCGCTTGCGCTGATTGCCACGGTGAGGCCCTCCTTAGACCGGTACGACCTCACGGTACCAGAGCGGAGCCGGACTCCGGTACAATGTCGGTGTACGGAGGGCAGACGCAAACCCGGATCGTCAACGCAGAACGACGCCCGGTGACCGGCGGTGAGCAGCACCGAACGGAGCTCTGCTGCGTGGTTGGGCCTGCCGGCCGGTCGAGGAAGGACTGCCCGTCTGACCCGGTGACTGTCGAGCTCGCCGAGTGGAGCGACGCCGAGCCTTCCCCGTTCATCGCCCGGCTCAAGAACCAGTCACTCGTGCCCATCCCGCTCGACCGACCATGACAGCATCTGGGCCTTGGCTCACCGAGGCGTCGGCTACCCGGGATGTCGAACCTGTCGCTCCCAATAGGCTCGCGGCAGGCGAGCGCATCAACAACTCCCACCGGCGCGTCCGCCCCCTCGACTCCTCGCTGACGACGATGGGACCCTCGGCATCTCCGCCTGCCACGACGCCATCCGTAAGGCGATCACCGCCCACATGGAGGCTGCTGGCGTGCGGCCTCGGAGGCGCCCATCGGATCGCCCTCGACTACGCCCAGAGCCAAGTCACGGACGTCATCGCAGGCCCGGACTTGGCGGAGACCGACGATATCCGCCGGGATCGGAGCCTCGCCGAGCACGACGACTTCGCTGCTCGCCACCTGAGCCCGCAACACGTCCGGACCGCGGCTGACGTGGCGGAATGGTCAACGCAGTGGCAAGCACGCTCGTGTCGCAGGGTCCGCTCCCATCTCTGCCCACCAACTGGTTGTTCACCAGTTAGTGAATCGCTGATCGGTATACTGCGGCAGTGCCCAACCCGTACCACTACGGCGCCCCCGCAACGGGGGCGCAGTTCATCGGCCGCCGGGGTGAGCTCGAAGCCTTGCTCAGCCGCATGAGGGCTGGTGTGAACGTGGTGGTCATGTCTCCTCGCCGCTACGGCAAGACCTCGCTGCTGCTGCGGGCGGAGGAGTTGCTGGCGGCCGGTCGGCCCCGGGCGGCGGTGGTGTCGACCAACGTGTTCCTCTGCCGGGATGTGGCCACCCTCGCCGCCCGCCTGGTCTCGGGGGCATACCGGCTTCCGGGTGCCCGTCGGGCGGGGGCCCGCCACGGGCTCGCCGATTTCGTGCGCCAGCTCCAGGTCCGCCCCACGGTGGACTTCGACGACGCCGGCCGGCCCCGCTTCGGCTTCTCCGCCGGCCTTGCGCCCGCCGACGCCGACACCGTCGTCGCGGACGTTTTCGCTCTACTGGGCGCTGTCGGGGACCGCCCTGCGGTGCTGGTCCTCGACGAGTTCCAGGCCATCACCCGCCACGGTGAGCACCTGCCGTTCTTGTTGAAGGCGCTCAGCGACCAGCACCCGATGGTCTCGGTGGTGTTGGCCGGGTCGCAGCACCACCTGATGAGCAAGCTCGTCGTCGACGAGGGCGCACCCTTGTACGGGATGGCGCAGCGCCTGGCGTTGGGGCCGATACCAGACGCCGAGTGGGTGCCCTACCTGTCGGAGCAGGCCCGGCGGGCCGGCAAGCCCTTGGATCGGGACACGGCCAGCTTGATCCTGGAGCTGGCGGGACCGGTGCCCAACGACGTGCAGCACCTGGCGTTCGAGGCGTTCGAGGTGGCCGGCTCGCGCGTCAGCCCCGCCGAAGTGGAGGCCGGGATGCGCCGTGCGGTCGACCACGACTCCAACCTGTTCGCCGAGCGGGTCACTCGCCTGTCTCCCGGCCAGCTGCGAGTGTTGGTTGCGTTGGCGTCAGGGAGAGCCGAGCACATCTTCACTGCCGCCTTCGCCCGCCAGGTCGGTCTCGCCGGCGGCCAGTCGGTGAAGAAGGCCATCGACGCCCTGGCCGACGATGAGACGGTCGTGCAACGCGACCGACGGTGGCGGGTCGGCGACCCGTTCCTGGCGTCGTGGTTGAGGAGAGCCGACTAGCACCTGGCAGCGGAGGAGGCGAGGGGGAGGACCCCGGAGCGCGTTGCGCGCGAGCCGGGCTTGGAGCACGAGCAGCTCGCAGAGTTGGTGGGCGAGGTCCCCGCGGTGCGCACCGGAACGCGCCGGGATCAGTTTGTTGGGACAGGTGTTGGGACGCCACAGCCCTCCCAACCGCTCGGGAGTTGGGCGGTGGCATCATGAAGGCATGCCCAACGACCCGGCCGACATGGTGACGATCGACCCTGCGGTCTGTCACGGCAAGCCGTGCGTCAAGGGCACCCGGATCCTCGTGACCACCGTCCTCGACTCGCTGGCATCAGGAGACACCGAGGCCGAGATCATGGCCGAATATCCTTCGCTGACCACCGAAGGGATCCGGGGAGCACTCGCCTACGGGTCGTGGCTCGCCCGCCAAGAGGTCCATCGCCTGGAGCCCTCCGGCCGTTGAGGCAACGATGAGGTTCAAGCTCGACGAG
>JAJZJY010000850.1 GCA_021809885.1 Actinomycetes bacterium | reverse complement strand
TTCGGCATCGGCAACATCGGGTAGGCATGGTGAAACCCACACAATGTCAGCCTGAAGCGCCGAACGCCGATTCCGTTGCGGACGAACAGCAGGTGTCCCGACCTCGCTCCGATGCTGATCTGTGCAGGCCCGTCCTTCTACGGCTACGCGTCGGCGACCATCCGCACGAGCTCGGAGTGCGTGTAGCCCTGTTGGCGGGCGAGCTGTGCGAGCTCAGCGATCTTGCGGCGAATCTCACTCTCGCCCGGTGTGCCGATCACCCGGATACCTCGCCGGGGGCGCATCTCCAATAGCCCCTCGTCACGCAGGGCGCGTAAGGCCCGCAGGACCGTGTTGGTGTTGACACCTGTCACCGCAGCGAGGTGATGAGCCGGCGGCAGGCGTTCGCCGAGCTTGGCTTCGCCGTCAGCGATGGCGCGACGTATGGACGCCGCCACCTGCTCGTGGAGGTGCGCTGGATCGTCGCGATCGACCTTGACATGGAGCAATGTGCTAGCTACCGTAGCAGATACTGTGACCGTTCGGACACCCGCCCCCTCCACTGCCGGCGGCAACGGGATCAAGGCAGGAGTGATCGAGGATGCTCGCGCCCGGCAGCGGCGACATCGCAGGGTCGGCGCAGCCCTGGTCGCCGCCGCGGCCCTCGTGGGCGTGTTGCTCGTCGGCTTCGAGAGCGGCGGAGGCGGGGGTTCAGGAGGAGGGCGCACGGCCAGCGGCAGTCCCGGCGCGCACGGGGTGCCCGCGGGTTGGCTTCACGCTCAACAACGCGCCATCACCGATGTCTCCCGCCAGAGCTCGAGCTGTCATTGGACTTCGCCTGGCACGATCCAGATGGTCGACCGGGCACCTCCGAGGGCTATGAGCTCGCTGCTCAGCGTGCTCGGTCAGCCGGCGTCCGGTCAGGCCCGCGTGTCGGCCGCGGTGATCAGTCGGGTTGCCTTCGATGCCCGGGACATCTATGTCCGTTACGCGCGCCAGGGTGCCACCGACGGGATCACCTACTACCTGGTCCCGGCCGCCCACGTCGGTCACCCCCTCCTCCCCGCGCGCTGCTACACCCAGCGGCTCGCTGACTTCCAGAGCCTGACAGCAAGCCTGCCCGCAGCGCAACGCCGCAACGCGCGGAGCTGGGAACGGCGGATGATCGGCGTCGCCCAAACCGGAGGGCCTCCTGGCGTCGAGATACTCACCGAAGGCGCAGGCGTCGGCACGGGTAGGATCGTCACCCTCGAGCAGTTGCGGGCACATCCGTACAACGACGTCGGCGGTGGGGGCAACAACAAGATTACCGAGACGGCGCTCGTCGTGCCCGACAACGTTGCGAGCGTCACGGCGCGCTACTCCGCACAGAACTACCCCGGCCGCGTCGCCCATCCGGTCACAGTGACCCGCGCGGCGGTCAACAACCTCGTCGTCTTCGTCTTCCGCGGCGCATGGGACCCGCCCACCCTCACCTACCGATCCGCCTCCGGCGCATCCCTTTCGTCCACGGTCCGGCCGTAACCAAGGCAGGTGGTGGCTTCCTCGCGGATGTGGCATCAGTCCCCGCCGCCGAGCCGGCGCCAGGTGCGGCCCCGCGATGGCAGATGTCATCGTGGTGGGCGTCGACGGGTCCGAACACAGCGAGTGGGCGATCGAGGAGGCAGCGCGGACCGGCCGCACCTTGCGGCTCGTCCACGCGTGGCACTGGACGGCCGACGCCATGTCGATCCCCGCCCGCGAGCACCACGGCCACGGTGCCCGCCACCGGGGACGCGAACTGCTCGACCGCTGTGCGGCACACGCCGGCCGGCGGGTGACGACGACCACGCACCTGGTCGAGGGCTCGGCCGCCGACGCGCTGATCCACGCCGCCGACGGCGCTGCCATGCTCGTGGTCGGCTCCCACGGATGGGGCTTCCTCCGCCGGACCCTGCTCGGGTCGGTGAGCGAGGAGTGCGTCGCCCGCGCCTCCTGCCCGGTCGTGATCATCCCCGGCCCGGAGCGTGTCGCGCCGAGCCACCGTCCCACCCACGCCACCGGGCCCAGCCGGGCCCAGCCGGCGTGACGCTCAGAGGTGTGCCGTCCGAGCGGACCGCACCTCGCCGCTCGTCGCCAGCTCCGAGGCCAGGGCGGCGCTGGTGACACGGGTCCGGACGCTGTCGGAGCGGCGGGCCAGGAGGATCGGGACGGCGGCACCGGTGACGACGCCGGCCGCCTCGGCGCCGGCCTGACCCGCCGGCGCGGACGGGATGGGGCGACCGGCCCCCGCCCCAGAGGTCGTCCGGCCCTACCGGCGGGGCCGCGGCCGGCGACAACATGAGGGTGCGGCCACAAAGGCCGGCCGAAGCTCGACTTGGAGACCATCGTGAGCCAGTGTCACGACCCCTACGACCTGTTCGATCTGCGCACGACCGAACCCTCCCGCCCCCGGGAGGTGCCCGGGACCCAGTGCCACGACCCCGCCCCCCTCGCTTCGCACGTTCCCTTGGCAACCCGGACGGCCTCGGCGGAGGCGATGCCGGGTGAGGAGCGCCATGTTTGCCGGATGGTCACCGAGCAGCGGAGCGGCCGGCGGGTGCTCCGCGTCATCGGCCACCTCGACTGGGCGACACGAAGCCGGTTCACCGATGGAGTGCGCGATCTCGGCCCCGGCGATGTGGTCATCGACCTCGAAGAGGCGAGATCGG
>JAJZJY010000849.1 GCA_021809885.1 Actinomycetes bacterium | reverse complement strand
GCCGGTGCGGCGGACGATTCCACGGGACCAGACATCGAGGTCCTCCTGCCGCTGCGCCGCATTCCCATCCACCAGGGCTGCGCACTGTTCCTCCCCTGCGCCGTCGGTCTGTCCGTCGGTCCGTCGGCGAGGTCGGCGACGAGATATCGAGCAAGCTAGTGCCGCATCAAGCAACCTTTGCGCGCTTTGAAACAGCACGAAGTGCTTCATGATCCTTGTGGCGGTTGCGCCAGGCGATGTAGCGGCGGATCATCGAGTTCTGCTCCTCGTGGCTCTGGTGGTCAGTGCCGTTCAGAGCGAAGTAGCGCAACGCCGTGAAGTGACATTCGATGCGATTGAGGAAGCTGGCGTTGGTAGGCACATAGGCGAGCTCGACGTTGTTCGCTGCCGCCCAGTCACCGACCCGGCTGTCCTTCTTGGTCGACAGGTGCGGGCTGAAGTTGTCCATCACAATGGCGATGCGCACCTCGGGCGGGTAGAGGCTGCGCAAGTAGCGGCAGAACTCCAAGAACTTGGTGCGGTTCTTCGTGGTCTTGATGTGACCGTAGAGGTGGTCCCGGTTCATGTCGAGCGCGGCGAGGAGGTGCCGCACGCCCTTGGTGCGCTTGTAGGTGGCCCTGTTCCGACGCCGTCGCGGGGCTGCCGTCGTTCCCTTCTCCTGACGAGAGATGACCGGCGCCCACTGCTTCCCCGCCCGAGGGAGCAGGTTGAGCGGGCCGAACTCGTCCATCGAGAAGACCACCGTCGGGTCACCCGGCCCCGGCGATGCCTTGCCCTCGGCGATGTCGTACAGCTCCAGCACGCGGTTCTTCTTGGCCTCGAAGTCGGGGTCGGTCGACTGCTTCCAGGTCTTCACCGCTTGAAAGGACACCTCCTCGTCACGCAGGATCAGCCGGAGCCCCTCGTGGGAGATGTCGTCGACCACCCCCTCGGCGACCAAGAACTCGGCCAGCTTGGCCAGGCTCCAGGTCGAGAACGCCAGACCGTGGCCGCCGGGGCGGGACAAGGCGATCTTCTTGATCTCCTGGCGTTGCGGAAGCGTGAACGTCGGCGGCCGGCCACCCGAGTACTTCGGGTACAGCGAGTCGAAACCGTCGGCATTGAAGTTGTTGATCACCTCTCGCACCCGATCGGCGCTGGTGAAGCTGACCTTCGCGATGCCAGCCACGTCCATTCCCGGCACCGACAGCAGCACCATCTGCGCCCGCCGCCAGGTGACCACCGAGCCCGACGACCGCCGGACGATACGAAGCAGCCGATTGCCCTCGTCATTCGAGACCTCCCGGACCCGCAAACCTTCCCGAGCCACCATCACCTCCGATCGGACACCAACGTGTTCGATCAGCGTGACTGGCCCAGGCTCGCCGGTGGTGGACCTACGAGGCGAACGTTCCCGGATGCGGCACTAGTGCACTACCGCGTTAGTTACACGCGTGTAGTCTTGGGGCATGTGGAAGGCGCCGGTCATCGTAGTGAGCGACGAGGAGCGAGTCGTGCTGCACCGACGTGCGGCGGGGCACACCACCTCGGTCCGGGACGCAAAGCGCGCACGGATCATCCTGCTCGCCGCTGACGGCGTTGCCTCTCGGCGCATCTCCAAGGTCGTGGGGATGCACGAGTCCAACGTCGCCAAATGGCGCAAGCGGTTCTTGGAGCACCGCCTGGAGGGGCTCGTGGACGATCCTCGTTCAGGTCGTCCACGCATCTACGGCCACGACGAGCGGATGAAGATAGCCGCAGCAGCGACGTCTGAGCGCACGCCGGGTGATCCGGTCTCGACGTGGACCTACGAGGAGCTGGCTGAACACCTCCGGGCAAGCGAAGGGATCGGTGCCTCGGCGTCCCAGCTGTGGCGCATCCTGACCGGCATGCAGATCCGCCTCGACCGGGTCCGAGGGTGGCTGAACCGCAGGGACGACCCCGAGTTCTGGAACCGGGTGCGAGATGTGGTCGGGCTCTACCTGAACCCCCCGAAGGAGAAGGCTCTGGTGCTCTCCGTGGACGAAAAGACCGCCATCCAGGCCAAGGAGCGTCGCTACCCCGACCAGCTGCCAGAAGCGGGGCGTGTCCGGCGCAGGGAGTTCGAGTATCGCCGGCACGGCACGGTCTCGCTCATGGCGGCCCTCGACGTCCACGGTGGCGAGGTGCTGGCGAGGGACATCGCCCGCAACGACGCGGCGACCTTCTGTGACTTCCTCTGCGACATCGACCGGGCGGTCGATCCCTCCATGGAGATCCATCTCGTCATGGATAACGGCTCGTCCCACACGGCAAAGGCGACCAAGGCATGGTTGGCCACCCATCCCCGCTTCGTCGCCCACTACACGCCGCCACATGCGAGTTGGGTCAACCAGGTCGAGCTGTTCTTCTCGATCCTCCAGCGCAAGGTGATCCGCAACGGAAGCTTCACCTCACGCCAGGATCTCTTGGACAAGCTCATCGCCTTCATCGCCGACTACGACCAGACGGCGAAACCGTTCCGGTGGACCTACGCGGCCGATCCCTTGGTGGTGGCATGAACGCGCGCGGGACTTCCGCGCGCCGGCACTAGGAACCGTGAGTCGTGGCTGACCCGCGGCCGGGCTTCGCTTGAGGGTCTCCTCAGCAGTGCCCGGGATTTGCCGGATCGCTCATGAGGCAGAGGGGTGACAGCGATGGCAACTGACCAC
>JAJZJY010000848.1 GCA_021809885.1 Actinomycetes bacterium | reverse complement strand
GTCTGCCCGAGCACTGTGGGCATCGCGTTGGACTGGGCGCCGGAGGCCGAACAGGCCGCGTACTACGGGCTGGCCGCCACGACCGGCGGCAAGGTCGATGCGAGCGCGAAGACCTACACGGCGCCGTTGATCGACCCGTTCAACGGGAAGCGCACTGGCGTGAACGTCGAGCTGTTCGCGGGTGGCCCGGCCGTCGGCTATCTGCACCCCGAGGAGGTGATGTACGAGCACAGCAATGTCCTCATCGGTGCCGGGGAGACGGATACCGAGGTCATCGACTACACGCGGACGCCGACGATCGGCATCGTGGCACCGATGCGACTGTTGCCGACGATCCTGTTCTGGAACCCCGCGAAGTACCACTTCAGCGGGATCAAGGCGATCGGCAAGACCAACGTCACGGTGCAGTACTACCAGGGCTCGGGTTACATGGACTACCTTATGTCGTCGGGAATCCTGAAGAAGAGCCAGACGTTCGGTGGGTACACGGGCTCTCCGGCGCGCTTTGTGGCGAGTGGCGGCGGCGTGGTCTCCCAGGGGTTCGCGACGTTCGAGCCCTATTACTACAGCCATCAGCTGAAGCAGTGGCACAAGCCGGTCGCGTACCAGCTTGTGCAGGACGTCGGCTACCGGCCCTACAATGAGGCGGGCTACACGAAGCCGCAATACGTCACGAAGTATGCAGCGTGCTTCAAGCAGCTCGTCCCGATGATCCAGGAGTCGGAGATTCGATACCTCGAAAATCCGATACCGGTGAACAAGCTGATCGTCCGGCTCGTCAACGCCTACGACATCGGCAAGCCCTACAACCTGGCGATCGCGAAGTACACCGACCAGACGTTGCTCGCCGACCGCTTGGTGTCGAACCCTACGAAAGGGGCGTTCGGCAGCTTCAACATGGCAAGGGTGCGTCAGCTTATCAACCAGCTGAAGAGCTCCAAGACGGTGACCGACCTCCCATCCAGCTACGGCGCGTCATCGCTGGCGACGAACCGGTTCATCGACCCGAACGTGAAGATGACCTTCTACAAGGGCCGCTACAACAAGACGAAGGGCGTCATCATCGAGAAGTAGCCCGTCGAGGTGGAGGTGATCAGGACCCGGTGACCGCTCGAGGCGGCCACCGGGTCCTGCGTGCCGCGGCAGGATCCAGCTGCCATGGACGCGCCGGTGTTGGGAGGACAGGCTGTCAGATCTCGGGGGCCAGCTCGGACGTCACGCGGGTGCGGGCAACGACGCGGCCGCGACGGAGGACGACGCGGTCCTCGCCCGCATGGGAGACCGCGTCCGCGAGGTCGACGGCGCGCACGGCAAGGAGATCGGCGACTGCACCGGGAGAGAGGCCTACCGGGGGAAGACCCATGACCCGTCGGGCCACAGACGAGACCGCCTCGTAGGCGTCGGGTAGCGTGAGGTGGGCCGCGCTGACGAGGAGCGACGCCGTTTCGAAGGGGTCGATGCGTGCCACGGGGTTGAACGGGTCGCGCCAGTTGTCTCCGCCTGCGGCGACGGGCACTCCCGTACGCCGGAGGGCCGAAACGGCCGTGAGGGCTCGGGGCACGCAGGTCTGGGCGTCGCGACCTTGGAGGTAGAGGTTCGTCTGCGGCAGGGTGACGACGGCAATGCCCGCCGTAGCGAGCCGCTTTGCGATGGTGGCCGCCGCATGGGGTTCGAGCTGGCCGAGGCTCACGCAGTGGGACGCGGTCGCCCTGCCGGCGAGCTCGTGTCGTTCGACCTCGTCGACGAAGCGACAGACCGTCAGCGAGTGTGGATCGGTCGTCTCGTCAAGGTGCAGGTCGACAACAAGCGCGCGCTCCGCCGCGACACGCACGAGCGTGGCGACCGCCTCATGCGGACGGTTGTCGAGGGCGGGCGCACCGCCGACACCGTCAGCACCGGCATCGAGCGCGGCGTCGAGGATGCGGCGGTTCTCGGATCCCTCCCGGCCTGTCAGGGGGAAGCCGGCCATGGCGATGACCTGAAGGTCCACCGTCTGGCGGGAGGCGTCTCGCAGTGCGACGAGCGCCCGCACGGCCTCGAGGCCGATGCCCTCTTCGCAGCTGACGTGCGTGCGAACGGCGGTGAAGCCGCGCGTGACGGCGATGCACAGGGCGCGGCGCGCGCGGCGGAGCACATCGTCCGTGGTCATGGTGGCGTAGGCGGCTCGAGTCGCCGCGATTGCACCGAGAAGGTCTCCGGCCGGGTTCGTCGTCCTGTCCGCGAGGAGGGCCTTGTCGAGGTGGGCATGCGGCTCGGCCGCAGCCGGCAGGAGCACGTAACCGCTGAGGTCGAGGCGTGGCGCGGGGAGCTCGCGATCGCGCCGCGTCGCCTCGGCGCCGATGGCCGCCACCCGCCCCGACTCGATGAGCACGGGCTGGGGCCCCAAGTCCCCCGTGATACGGGCGCCGTCGAGAAGGAGTCGGGAGATCGTGGCGAACGTCATGGAAGAAGCAGTGGAATGATGTAGGACATGTGTACTCTTGATATCAGCGTAGGCCACCGCGAAAGCACCGACAATCGGGCGGAGGAAGTGGCAGGTCGATGAGGCGGCTCGAAGGGAGGCGGGTGCTCGTCACCGGGGCCTCGGGCGGGATCGGGCGGGCCGTCGTCGATCGGTTGCGCGCCGAGGGTGCGGTGGTCGCGGGCGTAGACCTCGTCCTGCCGGACGGC
>JAJZJY010000847.1 GCA_021809885.1 Actinomycetes bacterium | reverse complement strand
GGCCGAGGGCCTGCGGCTCGACGTCGGCGAGCGGCTCACAACCAAACGCCGTCACCTGCAGGCGCCGAGCGGGCTCCTCGGCCACGCTCGGGCGCACCGACAGGCGCGCCCCGGCCGGAGGCGTGGACATCCGTTCGGATATCGACCTGATGGCCACGAAACGCCCCTCTCGGTAGGGCCCGGAATGGGCAGCAACTACAGCGTGTCGTATTCATCATGGCGCGGTCCCGCTCTCCGTGCCAGCCGGCGGCATCGCAAGATGCCCAGACGGGCCTTGCCACGGCCGGCTCTCGACGCCGTAGGCGTCACCGCGTGGTGGATCAGGAGGCCGGGGCCTGGCCGGCGGTGGGTCCGGCGCCGGTGACCGGCTGGCCCACCATCGAGCCCGCAGTCCCGTTGGCTCCCATCATCGGCGAGGTGTCCATGAACTGGAGCATCTGGGGGTAGAGCGCCTGGAGCTCGGAGCGGGCCTGGGGCGACAGGCTGGCCAGCATCTCCGACATCATCGGGGAGCTCCCCCGGGGTGTGGGGGCATCCGACGAGGGTGTCGTGGTGGTGGTGGTGGCGGTGGCGGCGGCGGGTGTCGTGGTGGTGGCCGCGGCGAGCACGTGGGCCGATGCCCCCGCGGTCGACCGAGAGCCACCGGCATGTCCACTCGAGCCCGGGGTGGCCGCTAAGGCGGCGCCGGCCGAGAGCGCAGCCGACAGGCTGAGGGCTGCCCCGGCGGTGATCCATCGGGTGGTGTTCGCGATCCTCATCAAGTTGGTCCTTCCTCTCGGTTGTCTCCGACAGGGCTCAACGTAGAAGGCACTGGTGAAGATGCGGCGAAGACCCGGTGCACGCCTCGCGTCGTTCGGGGGAGCCGGATGGTGAAGGTCGTCCCGTGACCCAGCTCGCTCGCCATCGCCACCTCGCCGCCGTGTGCGCTCACCAGCCCCGCCACCACAGCAAGCCCGATCCCAGAGCCTCCAACCTGGGTGTCCTTGCCCCGAGAGCCTCTGCAAGTACTACGGTGTGTCGGAGCACAAGTTGCGGACAGCCCACCGGAGGGAATATGGCGAGCTCTCGATCCCGCTACGACCAAGACCGTGAGATCCGCACCGGCCAGCGCCCGCAGCAACTTCCGAGCTTCGCTCCGCCTCTGGTCATGCTCGGTTTGCTCGGAGCGCAGTTCCTCCTCGGCATGGCCGTGAACCTGTTTGTACAGCTCCCACCCTCGGGGGAAGCGATGGCCACGATGATGAGCGGCAATCCGCTGGTTCCCCTGCACATGATGCTCGGCGTCCTCCTCGGTGCGGGAGCTGTGCTGGCGGTTGTCCTCGCGCGAGCCGGTGGGACGGCAGTGATTGGCTGCGCAGCGCTCGCTCTGGGCGGTATCGTGGTTGCTGGCAGCGGAGGCCTCACGTTTCTCTTCGGCAGCTACGACAACACCTTCTCGTTCCTCATGTCCGTCGGCTTTCTCGTCGCTGTCGGCGGCTATGTTGGCGAGTTCGCCTACCTCCGCCGAAGCTCGGCGATCCCAGGATAAGGGCGGCGTCGCTCTGAGCTGGATGGACGCCCAAGTGTGGCGTTGAACGCGCTGCGCAGTGGCCGACTGGGGTCAGCCGGAGTGCGTTCGCCTCCCTGTCGCCCCGTCGACGGAGCGGATCGCGCTGGACGCTGACACCCCGTGACAGTGTTCTCGGGCCGCGTTCGCAGTTGGGAGAGCAGGGGCACGCCCGGCCAGGGCTCGGGGCGCTGTCTGAACCTCCTTAGGGAGCCGGATGGTGAAGGTCGTCCCATGACCCGGCTCGCTCGCCACTGCCACCTCACCGCCGTGTGCGCTCACCAGCCCCGCCACCACGGCAAGCCCGATCCCAGAGCCTCCAACCTGGGTGTCCTTGCCCCGAAAGAAACGTTCGAAGACATGGGGCAGGTCCTCTGGTGCGATGCCGGGGCCGTCGTCGGCCACCACGAGGCGGACCCAGGTGCCCTCTGCGACCAGGCCCACTCGCACATGTCCCCCCGGATGGACGAACTTGGCGGCGTTCGACAGGAGGTTCACCGCGACCTGGCGGAGCCGGAGCGGGTCGCCGAACACCGTTACCTCGGAGATGGCGGTCTCGACCGACACTCGCCGCTCCTGCATCGCGGCACTGAGCTCGGCGATCGCGGCTTCAACGAGCGGCGCCAGCGCCACCGTCTCGCGCTCGACGGAGAACGGTGCTCCGTCCGCTGAGGCGAGCGTCTCGAGGTCGGCCACAAGGCGGGCAAGACGCAGGGTCTCCTCGTGCAGCGAGGCGAGCGTCTCGGGTCCCGGCTGAGCCAGGCCGTCTTGGAGCGCTTCGACCTGGCTCTGGAGCACGGTGAGCGGGGTCCGAAGCTCGTGGGCGACGTCTCGGGCGAAGCCGCAGCGCAGGGCGTCCTCGGCCTCGACCGCATCGGCCATGGTGTTGAAGGCTGCGGCCATCTGGCCGAGCTCGTCGGGCGCGTCCTCCGACAGGCGTGCCGCGCGCTGGCCGCCGGCGAGCGCGCGCGCCGCGGCGGTGAGCGAGCGCACCGGGGCGGTCACGCGGCGTGCGAGGAGGATCCCGACGAGCGCGGCGAGCAGGGCGGCACCAATCCCCGAGAAGAGCAGCAGCCGCTCCACCGAGGCCCGGAAGGACTGGTCGAGGGGCGAGGGCCCCGCGGC
>JAJZJY010000846.1 GCA_021809885.1 Actinomycetes bacterium | reverse complement strand
TCGAGCGGCTGGCGGGCGTGCTCGACGGGCTTCGCGCCCGTGTCGACGCCGTACCGCTCGGCCCGGCGCACGGGCTGGTCGGTGCGCTCCGCCGCCAGCGCCACACCTTCGCCCGGGACCTGGCCAAGGTGAAGACGGTGCTGGCCCGGGCCGACGGGGCCGCCCGCGGGGCCGCCGCCCTGCTCGGCGGCCACCACACGTTCCTGCTGATCGCTGCGAACAATGCCGAGATGCGCGCCGGGTCGGGCATGGCCCTCGAGGTCGGAACGTTGCGCACCGCCGGCGGCGCCGTGAGCGTGGGGCCGCTGCAGCCCGCCGACGCCCTCATCGACCGCTTCCCCGGGGTCTCGCCGACCGGGGACCTCGCCGCCCGCTGGGGCTTCGAGGACCCCGCCGTCGACTTCCGGGAAGTGTTCCTGTCCCCGCAGTTCCCTGCCAACGCCGCCCTCGCCGCCCGCATGTGGGCCGCCTACACCCACCAACCCGTCGACGGGGTGCTGATGGTCGATGTGCAGGCCCTGGCCGACCTGCTGGAAGTGATCGGGCCGGTCAGCGCCGGCGGGACGACGCTGACCGCGGGCAACGCCGACCACTACCTCCTCGAGCAGCAATACTCCGGCGAGGCCAACATCCAATCCGAGGCCGCCCGCCACGAGCGGCTGGGCCTGCTTGCGGCGGCGGCGTTCGCCCGCCTGGAGACACCCGGCGTGCCTCTTTCGAAGGTGGCCGGTGCCCTCGGGCAGGCCGCTGCCGGGCGCCACCTCCTGGTGTGGGCGTCCAACCCGGCCGTCGAGGCCGACTGGGCCGCCGCCGGCGCCGCCGGCGTGGTCGGCGGCAACGACCTCCTGCTCGCCCTGCTCAACCAGGGTGCCAACAAGCTCGACCCCTACCAGCACGTCGCCGCCCGCCTGAGCGTGGTGGCGCAGGGTGACGAGTCCAAGGTCACCGTGGCGGTCAGCGTCACCAACAACACACCCTCCGGGCTCACCGGGTACGCCGCCGGCGGCCAGGCGGGCTACCCGCCCCGGGTCTACAGCGGGGCGGTGGCGCTGGACCTCCCCTCAGTCGCCGGGGACGTCTCCACACCCGGGACCTCCCGCGTCGAGACCGCAGGCCGTGACTACGCCGCCCAGATGGTCGCCGTCCCCGTCACGGTCCCCGACCACGCCACGAGGACCGTGGTGATCCGCTTCGCCGTGCTCGGCCGCCACGGCGCCCTCGTCGTCGAGCCGTCTGCCCGCATCCCCCCGACGGCGTGGACCGCCTCGGCACCGGGCACCGCCACCGCCCGGTTCACCGATGCCACCGCCCACGGCTTCACATGGTGACCGTACCACTACATAGAGTGGTCGCAGTTGGAGGTGTGGGCCGGTTTGCGCTGGTCGCGGCGCCGGGGAAGAACCGGAACTTGCTTGCCGGCCACGCTGCGTGGCTCTAGGCTGCGGCCATGAAGCGATTCGCCACGCTGCTGCTGAGCATGGGCCTCCTCTTCGGCGCGGTGGCGGCGACGTCCGTCGCGACCGCGTCCGCTGCACCGGTGGTCGCCCAACACAAGGACTGCTACCCCAACTGCACCAACACCGGCGGGGCGGGCGGGTCGACCACGCCCTCGGGTCCCGCCACGAGCCCGCCGACCGCTTCGATCGGCGTCACCACCGGCCTGGCGTTCACCGGGGCGGACGTGGCCATGACCGTCGGGGTCGCCGCCGTGCTCGTAGGCATCGGCTTGGTCCTCGTCCGGCTGTCCCGGCGACGGGTCGCCTGAGCGCCGCCGCGAGGCAGTCGAGCGGCACCGGCGCGGCGCAGGGGGGTCCCGTCGTACACTCCGTCGGCACATGGCCGTGGCCGACCGGATCATCCAGCATGCCCACCGGCTGACAGCGGCCGAGCGTCGCGTCGCCGAGGTGATGGCCGAGGAACCCGATGCTGTCGCGTTCGGGACGGTCGCCAACGTCGCCCGCAAGGCTTCCACGAGCGGTCCGACCGTCGTGCGCTTCGCCGTCAAACTGGGCTACGCGGGCTTCGTGGACATGCAGTCCCAGGTCCAGATGGAGATGGCCGAGCTGCTCGGCCCGGCGCGCGACCGCATCCGCAGGCCGTCGCCCATCGACCTGCTCGGCAGGGTCGCAGCCGTCGAGGAGCACAACGTCCGCCGGACCCTCGGGTCGATTCCCCCGGTGCAGTTCGCCGCGGTGGTCGAGCAGCTGTCGGACCCGGCCCGGGGCGTATGGGTGCTGGCGGGTGACGCCACCGCTCCTGTCGGCACCACGCTGGCCGTGCCGCTCGGGCAGCTGCGCGCCGGCGTCACGCTCGCGGCGGGCTCGGGCGTCGCGGCCGCCAGGACTCTCGGCGGGCTGCAGCCGGGCGACGTCCTCGTCGCCGTCGACATCCGCCGCTACGAGCGCTGGCTCCTGGAGCTGACGCGCTGGGCCGCCGAGGCAGGCGCCGACCTCGTCGCCATAACCGACAGCCCGCTGTCGCCGCTCGCGGCGCTCGCCGCCGACACGCTGCTCATGTCGGCCGAGGGGGTCGGCCCCTTCGACTCGATGACCGCCGGCGTGGCCCTCGCCAACGCCCTCGTGGTCGGGGTTTCCGCCCGGGTGCGGGACACGGCGACGTCCAGGCTCGACGCCATCGAGGCAGCGTGGAGGGGGACGCGAGCACGCCAGACCGGCCGAG
>JAJZJY010000845.1 GCA_021809885.1 Actinomycetes bacterium | reverse complement strand
GGAAGGAGAGCACCACGGCGAGCAGCCTCGCCGACTCCATACTGGCTGGTCAAGACGGTGGCTGGGAGTTTCTGGACCCTTCAGGTCAACGAACGCTTCCGGTCACACCGACGCCGGCGTGCCGAGCTCATCGCGGATCCCGGCTACCTCGATGACGTCCTCGCCCAGGGAAACCGCCGAGGCAACCAGATCGCCGGCGAAACCCCCCATCAGGTTCGCCAAGTCATGGGCATGACCTACCAGTCGAGCCGGTGATGGATCGTGATCTGGCGACCAGCACGCTTCGGTCCCCGTAACCGCCTATCCGATCATCTCGGGGCACGACGGCCGGACCATGGGCGGCATGCACCGCGTCGCCCGGGCACCCACGGCGGGGCGCTCGCACATCGGCGCGCTGCGCTTCCCTGGCCCGCTCGAAGCGGACTACCGCAACTGCCAGCCACGCGACCTACCGTACTGACCGCCCTCCACGGATGGCCGCGACGACAGCGACGCCGCCAGTGGAGTGACGATGCGACGGTGAGCCACCTCGATGTCCGTCGAGCGCTGCCAGCAGACGCCCCGGCTGTCACCGGTGTGATCGAGCGCTCGATCCGGGTCTCTGCGGCAGGCGCCTACCCGGCCGACGCTGTGGACGCCTGGGCGAGCAGCAGGACCGTGGAGGCGGTGCGGGAGATGATCGAGGCCACCAGCGGTTTCGTCGCCACCGTTGATCAAGCCGTGGTCGGCTGGGCCAACCTCGACGGCGACGAGGTCGACCAGTTCTACGTCGACCCTGACGCCGGAGGACAAGGTATCGCCCGGCGGTTGTACGAGACCATCGAAGCACTGGCTCGGGCCAACGGCCTCGACCAGCTGAGAGCTGTGGCCTCCTTGCGGGCGGAGCCCGCCTTCCGCCGGTTCGGGTTCCAAGAGGTCGACACCGACCAGGTGGCCTTCAACGGCCATGCCTTCACGGTCGTGCGCATGACCAAGCGCCTCGACAGGCCCTTGCCGGCCAGGCCGTCACCCGCCGGGATGCGCCCCGCCGCGACGTCGCCGGCCCTGATGACAACCAGGCCGGCCGACGATGATGGGTAGATGAGCGATACCTTCCCGAGCCCGACGATCCCGGCCTCGTCGCGATCCGAGGTCTTCGTCGGCTACCTCGACTACTTCCGGGCCCGGATCATCGACAAGGTCGGCCAACTCGGCGTTCACGACCAGCGGGCCAGCCGTCTGCGCTCTGGGTGGACCCCTCTCGAGCTGGTCAAGCATCTCAGCTACGTCGAGCTGCGCTGGCTGGAGTGGGGCTTCGTCGGACGCAACGTCACCGACCCTTGGGGAGACCATCGTGACGGGCGGTGGTATGTCTCGCCGGACGAGACCGCCGATCAGCTCCTCTCGGCGCTACGAGCTCAGGGCGAGCGCAGCCGGGCGATCATCGAGACCAACGACTTGAGCACCGTCGGCCGGCCAGGTCCTCGTTGGGATGGGGCCGACCCGGCGACCCTCGAACGGGTCCTGTTCCACCTGCTCCAGGAGTACGCCCGCCACCTCGGCCACCTCGATGTCGTCGTCGAGCTCGCCGACGGACTGGTCGGCGAGTAGCCCCAGTTCAGCACCACCCTCCAGCCGACCCCCTCGGATGGGTCCGGCACTGGGCGGCTACGGTCGGCGACCGGTGGTCTGCGAGACAGGAAACGAGAGCCGCTTCGAGCCGGGCGCCCAAGCGTGGGTCGCCGGGTTGGGTAAGGCACGAGACGCCGTGCGCCAACACCTGGTGCAGCGCCGCGCCACGATCCGCGACGCCCCGGCGATGAGGGAAGTGGCCAGGGCCGCCTACACGCATTACGTGATGTGCGACATCGGCCGGGAGCCGGCACCGATGACCGCCGACTACCCCGCCGTCATCGCCAACGCGCAAGTGTGGGTGGCCGAGCGAGCCGGCAACCTCGCGGGCTTCCTGGTCCTGTACGTGCGCGGCGATCATCTGCTGCTCGACAACGTCGCTATCTCCCCTGACGCCCAACGCTCCGGCATAGGCAAGCACCTGCTCGACCTCGCCGACGAACGGGCACGAGTAGCCGGCCTGCTCGAAGTGCCGCGCTACACCAACGAGGCGATGACGGAGAGCCTCGTCTACTGCCAACAGCATGGCTACCGCGAGACTCACCGAGTCGCCCAAGACGGCTTCCGGCACGTCTTCTTCCCCAAGCCCCTGAGCACCACCTGATCCATACGCAAGCCGATCCGTGGGAGGCATCTGTCCACGAAGATCAGGTGCAGTCCTTCGCGCTCAGCTGGGAGAGGGCGATGCGCTGCTGGCCGTGATCGTCGAAGTTGTCCGGTGACAGCCAAGCCTCGTAGGCACCTTTGAGGCGAGGCCACTCGGAGTCGATGATCGAGAACCAGGCGGTGTCGCGGTTGCGCCCCTTCACCACGACAGCCTGGCGGAACGTGCCCTCGTAGAGGAAACCAAACCGGCATGCTGCTCTCCTCGACGGCGCGTTGAGGGCGTCACACTTCCACTCGAGCCGGCGGTAGCCGAGCTCGTCGAAGACGAGGGACATCACGAGAAAGATGGCCTCGGTGGCAGCGGTGGTCCCCTGAAGCGCCGGGCTGAACGTGACATGGGCGACCTCGGCACTGCCGGAGGCCACCTCGATGCGTTGCAGCGCCAGGACTCCGAGCGCGCTGTCGCAAGCG
>JAJZJY010000844.1 GCA_021809885.1 Actinomycetes bacterium | reverse complement strand
GGCACGGTTCCGACGATCCGGAGGGCCATCTCCACATAGCGGTCCTGGAGCTCGGAGACCGACAGCGGGCCGTCCTCGCGGAGCCATTCGGTGCTGTGGACGCACATGTCGAGGATGGTCGACGCGGCCAGCATGATCGACGCCCGATCGGTGCCACCGCTGATGGCGAAGCGGCCGGTCGCGGCACCGTCGCCGAGGATCCCGATCACCCGATCGCGCAGGCGGCGGCGGATGGCGATCACCTCGTCCAGCCTGGGGCCCGTGAGGTTGGGGTACTCCCGGTTCGCCACCCGTGAGCCCTGGCGGGCGTTCACGTGGACCTCGACGTAGACGCGCACCACGACCGTGAGGCGCTCGACCGGGTCGTCGCCCACCGTCGCCAGCGCAGCCTCCACCACGTCGTCGAGCAACCGGTGCCGGCTCACGACCAGGTCGTAGAGGAGGTCCTCCTTCGACGTGAAGTGGTTGTAGAGGGCACCGGGGGTCAGACCGCAGGCACCGGTGATCTCCCGCACGCTGGTGGCCGCCGACCCCTGGCGGAAGAACAGGTCGTCGGCGGCACGCAACAGGCGGCGAGCGGGGTCCGACCGGTTGGCCCCGTCGTCGGCTATCGCCTCCGCCACCGCGTCGCTCGCCGCGTCACTGGCCATCGCGCTGCCCCCTTTCTCGTCCCGAACGCCGGAGCGACGCCGGCGCCGGTGCGCTGAGGACGTGCCCTGGCGGAGCATGCCACGCCGGGGGTGGCCCTTGACGCGACCCCGTTGGTTCATTACATGTATAAACGTTCATTCATGTGGAGGCCACCCTGGCCTCCGGAGGGGGGATCCATGGCCGATGCTGCTGCTCCCAGCGTCGCAACACTCGAGGGCCGCGGGGGAGGTGAACGAACGCCACCGGCTCCGACACCCGCGCGGGGGGCGCTGGTACGGATGCTCTGGTACCGCCAGCTCGACCGCTACCCGGACACGGGGCCCCGCATCGGCTACCTGGCCATCGTGGTGGCGGCCACGATCATGCTCTACTACCAGCTCTACGTGGGCGGAGCCGTGGCGCCCCAGATCCTCGCCCACTACGGCATGTCGTTCCGCTTCTACGTGGACATCACCGTGGTGGCCAACGCGGTGGGTGCCTTCAGCTCGGTGATCGCCGGCCTGGCCGACCGGTGGGGGCGGGCCAACATGGTCGCCTATGGTCTCGGCATCACCGCCCTGCTGGTGCTCTTCGGCATCCCCAACGCACCGAACAGCTGGGCGTTCGCCACCATCGTCGTCGCCGTCGGGTTCGTCGAAGGGATCGTCCTGGTGGCGACGCCGGCACTGGTGCGGGACTTCTCGCCGCAGCTGGGCCGGGCCTCGGCCATGGGGTTCTGGACGCTCGGTCCGGTGGTGGGGAGCCTCATCGTCTCGGTGGTGGCGTCCAACACGCTCTCCCACCTCGTCGCCTGGCAGGACCAGTTCATCATCTGCGGCATCGTCGGCGTCGCCGTGTTCGTCGTCGCCCTGTTCGGCCTGCGTGAGCTGTCGCCGGGACTGCGCGACCAGCTGATGGTGTCGATGCGGGACCGGGCCCTGATCGAAGCCAGGGCCAAGGGGATCGACATCGGCGAGAGCCTCCGACACCCGTGGCGGCAGATGCTCCGGCTCGACATCGTCCTCTCCGCCTTAGCCGTCAGCGTGTTCCTGATCATCTACTACACCGCTGTGGGCTTCAACCCCATCTACTTCGAGACCATCTTCGGGTTCAGCCCGTCGCAGGCGAATGCGCTCGGCAACTGGCTGTGGGCCTTCGACGCGCTGGCGCTGGTCGTGGTGGGGGTGCTGTCCGACTGGCTCAAGGTGCGCAAGCCCTTCATGGTGGTCGGAGCCATCGGCGCCGTGGTGATGACGATCATCTACCTTGGCAAGGCGACCGCCCCCCACACGACGTACTACGAGTTCGTCCTCATCCTCACCCTGCTGGCCGTCTTTCTCGGCATCGCCTACGCACCGTGGATGGCCAGCTTCACCGAGACGGTCGAACGCCGGAACCCGGCGCTGACCGCCACCGGGCTCGCCGTGTGGGGATGGATCCTTCGCATCGTGGTCGCCGTGTCCATCTTCATCCTGCCCTTCGTCGTGTCGTCGACCACGCCGCTCGTCACCTACGGAGCGAAGGCGAAGGCACTGGCTGCCGAGTACGCACCCGAGCTCACCACGGCCAGCCAGGTCGACCCGACCACGCTGGCCGCGCTGGCTGCCAACCCAGGTAATGCGGCCGCAGGTGCCAAGGCCGTGGGCGAGATCGTCGCCGCCGCCCACGTCACGCCGACGGAGGCAATCAGCCGGCTCGAGGCACTCGCCAAGGTGCCCAAGGCCGACATCGCCTTCCTCCAGGCGCACGGCGCCGCCGTCCAGAATGCGGCGAAGGAGACACCGGGCCAGTGGCAGAACTGGTACTGGGTGTGCGTCGCCGGCGAGCTCGTGTTCCTGCCGTTGATCTTCTTCATGGCCGGACGGTGGTCGCCCGGCGCCGCCCGCCGAGACCTTCGCGAGCACGAGGAAGAGGTCCAGGCCGAGCTGGCCAAGCTGGGCACTGCCTGACCCGGTCGAGGAGCGCCGTCCCGGCCCCCCATCCCGACTGCCGCCGCGGTTGGACTGGGGGGCCGGGGCGCGTCCGTTCTGGCTCCCCGAATGTGCCAGGTCGCAGGAAG
>JAJZJY010000843.1:406-2692 GCA_021809885.1 Actinomycetes bacterium | reverse complement strand
CACGCCCATCCCGAGCTCTCCCACCAAGAGCACGACACGGCGTCCAAGGTGGCCAAGCGCCTCGGCGCCTCGGGCATCGAGGTCCACGCGGGGGTGGGGGGGACCGGGGTGGTCGGCCTGGTCAGGAACGGGGACGGGCCGACGGTGCTGGTGCGCGCCGACATGGACGCCCTTCCCGTCGCCGAAGCGACCGCCCTCGACTACGCCAGCCACACCACCGCCGCCGACGGGGAGGGCAACGAGGTGCCGGTGATGCACGCCTGCGGCCACGACATGCACGTCGCCTGCCTGCTCGGCGCCGCCCATCTCCTCGCCGCGGATCTTGAGGCCTGGTCCGGCACCCTCATCGCCCTGTTCCAGCCCGCCGAGGAGACCGGTGACGGCGCGCGCGCCATGCTCGACGGCGACCTGGCGAGCGTGGTCCCCACGCCCGACGTCGCCCTCGCCCAGCACGTGCTGCCCGCGCCCTCGGGCCTCGTCGGCACCCACCCCGGCCCGACGCTGTCGGCGGCCGACAGCATGCGCATCACGCTGCATGGGCGAGGTGCGCACGGCTCGATGCCCCAGGCCGCCGTCGACCCGGTCGTGCTCGCCGCGATGATCGTGGTCCGCCTCCAGACGGTCGTGGCCCGCGAGACTCGCCCGGGCGAGCCGGTCGTGGTCACGGTCGGGAGCATCCAGGCGGGGACCAAGAGCAACGTCATCCCCGACCACGCGGTGATCGAGCTCAACGTCCGCACCTACAGCGAGGCGACCCGGACCTCGGTGCTCGACGCCATCAGAAGGATCGTCGACGCCGAATGCCAGGCGTCGGGATGCCCGAAGCCGGCGGACTACGAGCTGTTCGACCGCTTCCCGCTCACGAACAACGACGCGGAGACCACCGCCAAGGTGGCCGCCGCGTTCGCCTCGTACTTCGGTGCGCGGGCCGGGCCGCTCCCGATGCAGACCGCCAGCGAGGACTTCAGTGACATCCCGAACGCCTTTGGCGTCCCCTACTGCTACTGGGGGATCGGCGGGATCGACCCCGACGCCTACCACAAGGCCGAGCAAGAGGGCCGGGTCGCCCAGGACATCCCGGTGAACCACTCGGCCTACTTCGCCCCCGTGATCGAACCCACCCTCGACACCGGGATCGAGGCCATGGTCGTCGCCGCGCTCGCCTGGGTCGGCCAGCCCCGGTCCGGCGAACGGCAGGGCCAGGGTTGAGCGCAGGCGCCGCCCTCCAGCTCGCACTCGACCTCTCGGGCACCTTCGTGTTCGGGCTGAACGGCGCGCTCACCGCCATGGAGGCCGAGAACCTCGACATCGTGGGCGTCGTGGTGCTGGCGGTCATCACCGCGCTCGGCGGCGGCATCATCCGCGATGTGCTCATCGGCTCGCTGCCTCCCGCCGCGTTCAGAGACTGGCGGTACCTCGTCGTCGGCGGCGGCGCCGGCATTGCCGCCTTCTTCGCTCGCCGGCTGTGGGTGCGCGTGCAGCGGTCGATCACCGTCTTCGACGCCGCCGGTCTGGCGCTGTTCTGCGTGACGGGCACCACCACCGCGTTCGCCGCCCATCTCGGGCCGTTCCAGTCGGTCGTGTTGGGGACCGTCACCGGAGTCGGCGGAGGCACCGTCCGCGACGTGGTGATCAGGAGGGTTCCGACGGTGCTCTCCAGTGGCCTGTACGCCATTCCCGCCGCCTGCGGCGCCACGCTCACCGCCTTGGCGCTCGACTTCCACTTCTATGGTGGCGCCATCGCCGTCGTCGCCGCAGCGCTTTGCTTCTCCATCCGCATGGTGGGCGTCCGCTTCAACCTGAACGTCCCCGTCTCGCGCTCCACAGTCACAGCGGCGCCACGCTCGCCTTCGGAGGAGGACTCGTGACCGTCACGCTCGGCGACCCAGGCACCGTCATCGTCTGCGGCGACCACGTCGACGGGCACGCCGACGCCCTGGGCGGCCCCATCGAGATCCTCGTCCGGGACGAACGGATCGCCGGGATGGCGCCGAGCGTTCCCCGCCCCCCTGGGGCCCGGGTGATCGACCTCGCCGGCCACACGGTCACCCCCGGCTTCATCGACTGCCACGTCCATCTCACCATGGACGCCTCCCAGCTCTCCACCCAACTCCTCGACTCGGCGGCCACCAAGGCGCTCGTCGGACTGCGCCTCGCCAACGACTACCTCGACCGGGGCTTCACGACGCTGCGAGACCTGGGCAGCGCGGACCCCGAGTGGCCGACCATCGACCTGCGCAATGCCATCGCGGCTGGCACCGTCACCGGCCCCCGCCTGGTCGTGGC
>JAJZJY010000843.1:0-396 GCA_021809885.1 Actinomycetes bacterium | reverse complement strand
GGCTCGACCGGCAGCCACGCCGACGTCGACAGCCTCTACCCGCCAAGATGGCACCTCCCGGTCAGCGACCCCGCCGACGGCCCCGCCGCCATCCGGCGCCGGGTGCGACGCGAGCACAAGTACGGCAGCGACTGGATCAAGACCACCAACACCGGCGGCTACTTCAGCCCCGGCGACGACCCAGCCCGGGTCACGTGGTTCGACCACGAGATGCAGGTCCTCTGCGACACCGCCGCCCAGGTCGGCCTGCCCGTCGCCGTGCACACCGGCGCGGCGCAAGGCTGCAAGCAAGCCATCGCCTGCGGGGCCCGCAGCCTGGAGCACGCCTACCTCATCGACGACGAGGCCATCGCCATGGCAGAAGACGCCGGCACGTTCATCGTGCCCACCATGCAG
>JAJZJY010000842.1 GCA_021809885.1 Actinomycetes bacterium | reverse complement strand
GCAGGCCGTCCTGGGGCCTCTGCGTGGGCATTCAGGCTGAGGGTGGTCCGCTCCCCCGCCGAGGGGGCGAACGCACCCGAGCGCGTCGCCGCGTCGCTGCGCCTGGCGGCCCTGGGCGCGGACGTGGTGGTGCTGGCCCGCGGCGGAGGGTCCGCGGTCCGCTTGCCCTACGACACCGAAGTCGTCGCCAGGGCCGTAGCCACCTGCGCGGTGCCGGTGATCGCGGCTGTCGGGCACGCCAGCGACGCCAGCCTGGCCGACGAGGTGGCCTGGCGCTCGGCTCCGACCCCATCCGCCGCCGCCGGGCTGCTCGAGTCCCTCGTGGCCGATGCGGACGCCCGGGTGGTCGAGGTGGGACGCCAGATCGCCGACCTGGACCGCCGGCGCCTCGACGAGGCGCGAAGGGACCTGGACCGCCTCGAACGCGACATCGCCCACAGGCCGCTCGTCCCTCCCGGGTCGCTCCCCCACCCCTCCGAGCAGTCCCCCCGCCCCGGCCCCGGCCGAGGCCCGCTGGCGACGCCTAGCCCTCCTCGCCGCCGCTACCGCCGTGGCGGCGCTCGTCGCGCTCGCGGTCGTCTTGGTGGTGCTCCTGTGAGCTGGGGCGACGATCTCGCCGCGCTCGCCGGCATCCGGGAACGCCTGGCCCGCCCCGAGCTGCTGGCACCCGAGGAGGTGGCCCTCCTGGCAACCCAGGCCGAGGCCCTGGTGCGCTCGGCCCGCTCCGTGCTGCGCCGTAGCGAGGACGCTGTCAACGGGCTTGGAGTCAGCGCTGGCACCACAAGTGCTCAGGAGAGCTCCCGGTGAACGACCGGCCGACGGCTGAGGCGTAGCTCCGTAGTTACGCCGATACGCTGTTACGCCGTTACGTGGAATCCAGTCCGTGTGAGCGCCGGAGGAGACGGGCGGCTCGGCGGGTTCCCCTCATCGCCCGCTGGGCGGTACCATTGGCGGTATGTGGAGCGGTACTGAGCGAGGGTGGCCATGACCACGGTGACCGAAGCCGAAGCGACCGCCTACCGGGCATCAGTCCGGGAAGCTCCGGCCCAGATGGCCCGGTGGTGCTTGGACAACCTGGGGCAGCGGGTGAGCGCTGTTGGGCTCGGGCTTTCCGACGCGAGCCTGCTGCGCCGCTACTCCCGAGGGGATGGGTCCCCGAGCGCTGAGCGCGAGGCGCGTCTGCGCCTCCTCTACCGGGTCGCTCGCATGGTGGCCGGCGCCTACGACGCGCAGACGGCGCAGGCGTTCTTGCGGGGGAGCAACCCGCTACTAGGTGACGTGGCCCCCCTCGCCTTGATCGCCGATGCCCCGGCAGAGCAGGCCGCTCCTCAGGTGATTGCGGCCGCCCGGGCGCTGCTAGAGGAGTGAGGCGACCACAAGGTCTCCAACTGCGCAGGGTGACGATGCCGGCCGGGGGTGCGGTCCGGGTCCACCCCGACCCGTTGGCCCTGCCGGGGATGCTTCGACCTGGTGAGGTGGCACGCAACCGCTTCGACGACCCCGCCGGCCAGTTCCGGGTCCGCTACCTCGCCTCGACGTTGAGAGGGGCCCTTCTGGAGGTGCTGGCCGGGTTTCGTACCTCGCCGTCGCTGGAGCGGCGCCTCGCCGAAGTCACCGGTGTGGAAGGCCCTGATGAGCTGGAGCCACCCGGGTTAGTACCGCCAGGGTTGCTCTTCCGGCTGCGGGTGGCACGCATTGGGCCGCAGCTGACGACGACATGGTTCGTCGACGTGGCTGCGACATCCTCACAGACGCTCCTCGGCGCGTATCCAGCCGTCGTCGCCGCGTTGGCAGCCAGCGGGCTGGGCGCACCAGACCGGCCGCCACAGCTCGACACCGGGACCATCGCGCTCGGGGGGCCGCTCGGCCGGCGCATCACTCAAGTCGTGGCCCAGGTCCTCTACGCCGAGACCGACGCCGGCGGACTGCGCTACCTCTCCCGGGTCGATCTCGACGAGGAGTGCTGGGCCATCTTCGACACGGTCGATGTCTGGGCCAGCCCAGTCGGGCCGCTCGATCCGGCGGACCCGGACCTGGTCAGTGCCTGTACTGCACTGGGGCTACGGCTTCCATAGTCCAAGGATGGGGCGTAGTTACTGACATACGCCGATACGTAGTCACGCCGATACGTAAAGGTCCTGTTGCGTCGGCCAGTCGTTGGAGGTGGTGTGTGTGGTGCGGGGGGGCTCGAGACGCGCCGCGGGGGTGTGCCCTGCGCCGACCGCCGACCCCTCGCGAAACAGCGGCGGCGGAACCCCTACTCCTAGGCGTAGGGGCATAGGTGGGCGTATCAGGCGCCACACCTCCAGCGCCGGGACACATGTCGTTCCAGCATCAACCCCAACCCCCCCCCGGGGGGGTCCTTGCTCTCGCGGCGGTGTGGGGACGACCAATCCACAACTCCGTCAGGCGCGTCGGGCGCCCGGGCTGCCTGGTCGTGCCGCCGCAGCGGATGCGGCCGGAGTTCGACTCCCAGCGAGCGCAATATCCAACTAGGGGGACGACCGTTCGTGCGTTCGTTCTCGTTCGTTCGTGCGGTCGTTGTGATCGTTCGTACGTATGGTGTAGAGTTGAGCCATGTCCGACATCGAGAGCACCCCGGTGGGGGAGCGGCCAGCTACAGGGGGCCGGGTCCGCCAGTACGAGAACGGCGCCGAGCGGGCGCGGGCGTGGCGGGAGCGCCAGCGGGCCCGCCAG
>JAJZJY010000841.1 GCA_021809885.1 Actinomycetes bacterium | reverse complement strand
GGTTCTGCCCCTCGTGCCTCGCGGCGGCCGGCTTGTCGGGGAGAGCGGCGGCCGCGCCGTCGGACGGGGGGACACCCGGCCAGACCAGGCGGGACCGAAGGGCCACCATGAGCCGGCTGAGCCCGAGCAGGGCGGGCAGCTCGACGACGGGGCCGACCAAGATGGCGACGAGGACGAGGGGGTGGCCGGCGAAAGCCACAGCGGCGACGCCGATCACCGACTCGGAGTTGCGGGCCGTCGTGGTGAACACCAAGGTCGCGGTGTCCGCGTAGCCGAGGCGAAAGCGCCGCCCGACGTTCAAGCTGAGCACGAAGAGCCCGGCGAAGAACGCGACGGTGGCGGCGATGATGAGCGCGATGCGGGTCAGTCCGAGGCCACCGAAGCTCGTCTGCAAGGTGAAGATCGCGACGATAAGCACCGCCAAAGCCCACATCTTCACCTCGCCAAGAGCATGCTTGTACGCGCCTTCCACCCACGCCTGGCCCTTCAGGCGCCCGAGCGCCACGCGCACGGCGTAGGCGAGGGCGAAGGGGGCGACGAGGTACAGCCCCACCGACCCGAACAACGTGGCGGCGGAGATGGGCACCACCTTGCCGACCAACAGCCACAGGTAGAACGGCAGGAGCAGGATCTGCAGGGTCAGGTTCCACGGCAGCAGCGACACCCCCCAGGCCACGTCGCCTTGGGCCAGGTCGGTGAAGATCAGGTACCAGCCGATGCAGGGGGTGAGGGTGTAGAGGATCACCCCGGCCCACAGGTCCGGGTAGTGGCGCAGGATCAGCCAGCCCAGCGCCCAGGCGAAGGCGGGGGTGAACACGAAATTGGTCACGAGAGCGAGGGCGGTGGGCTTCACCTTGTGGAAGGCGACGGCGACGTCTTTGACCTCGACGAAGGCCATCACCGCGAACATGACGGCGAAGATCGCGATGTCCGAGACCCACGACAGATGCGCGAAACGTCCGGCCGCCAGGCGGTTGCCGGCGATGCCGAGCACGACCGCGGCGATCAGGACGAACGGCTTGACCTCATCGCGAACCGACAGGCGGCGGCCGGCCATGGTGTCCCTCCTCACTCTGCCGCCGCGTAGGCGACCTTGGCGAGCACCGGGTACATGATGAGCAGCCGCCCCAAGGCGATCGGAAGGCTCGTGCCGTGGATGGCCACCTGGTTGAGGGCCCGGTTGAGCCCGGGGAACAGCCGGCCGAGCCCCAAGCCGGCGGCCATCGCCGCCCCGATCCAAAGAGGCAGGAAGCGGTCCAGCCGCGACAGCCGGGCGACGACAGGCCGATCCTTGTTGCCCGGAGGTGGCGCCTCGGGCCGGGTGCCGGTCGCCGTGCCGGTCACCGCCCTGCGCTCCCTTCGTCGCAGGAGGCGCACGCCCGGTCGCTTCGGACGGCCTCGCCGGGCATCGGCACCCCGGCTCCGCTAAGAGCCCTCCACAATGTGGCGAACCCGTCAGGGTCGAGCCGGTAGTCGACCCACCGGCCCCGACGCGTCGTGCACACCAGCCCGGCCTCGCGCAGCACCCGAAGGTGGTAGGAGAGCAGGTTCGGCGCGACGGCGACCTGCTCTTGGAGGACGCACACGCAGCGCTCGCCCCCGGCCAGGGCGCCGACGACGGCGAGCCGGACCGGGTCCGCAAGTGCGAAGAGCCGCTCGGACACACCAATCTTGCTTGGTTCAACTTTCGTTGAAGTCACGACCTCATCGTGCGCCAGTCAGCAGCAATCAGATAGGGCCGTTCGTCACGATCTCCCAGATTCGAGTCGGGAGCCTCTCCTGACCACCACCGACCCCGCCGCCCATCTCGACGCTGTTCTCACCGCCCGGCGACGTTGCCTCGGGTACCTTGGCGGTGAGCCCGATCGACCCGCACGAGGCCGCCCCGGCGCGGGCGGCCGGCGAGGCGCACCGCCTGGCGGAGATCACCGCTCACCACGCGTCGCGCCTGGCGCTGGTGCCCATGCTGGCCGAAACGCGGACCGGCCCTGACGGCCTCGCCCATCTCCTCGCCACGGCGATCGCCACTGCGACATGAGCGGCAGTCGGGAGCGCACGCACCGAGATGGGCGTGACACCGCATCGCCCGGGTCGCCCGCCCGGCCGCGGGTGGAGCGCGACCAGGCAAACGCGGATGAGCCCGAAGGAACTCGGGGAGCAGACGCGGACCACGAGATGCGCAGGCCGCGTCGAGGATCCACTCGGTGACCACGTGGTGCTCGGCTCCTGCATCGACTCGCACGAGGCCGCCCCGGCGCTCGTAGCGGTCGATCACCTCAACGCGATGTTGTCGAAGCGACGAGGCGATGCTCGGACATCGCCTCGTCGCATCCTTCGACCCGTGGGTGCCCGCAGGCGCCGTCGGCATTCCTTGGCACCGAGGTTGGCCGCGGCGATACGACGACCCGGCCGCCCCGTGAGAAGCTGGTCCAAAGGTCAGCCTCGGGCGAGCCACCGGAGGTGCTCGTGGTCCCCGGTGAGCTCGAGGCGCCGCCACAGCACGGGGTTCTCAGCGGACTGGCTCGCGTGGCAGGCGATGGCGGCGTGCTGGCGAGCCCGGTCGACCTCGACGACGTAGTCGACATCGGTGTCCGGGCGCCCGAGAAAGCTCGTCCCGAGCTCGGCGTCGAGCTGGGCGGCGACGCGCTCAGGCACGACCCAGGCGAGGACGGGCAGGTGATGCCGCCTCGCGACGAGGAGGGC
>JAJZJY010000840.1 GCA_021809885.1 Actinomycetes bacterium | reverse complement strand
CGAGCCGCTCGTGCCACCCGATCCTGGGAGCCGAGGACCATTTTGGCGCCGTCGGTGCCGGCCCACCCGGCCACGTAGGGGAACGTGTAGCCGTCGGTGGCCATCCCGTGGGCGGCGGCGACCACGTAGGCCACCGACTCGGCTTCCACCTCCTTCATTTCCCGGGGCCAGTAGCGCCCTGGCGGGCTCTCGTGCAGGAGGCCGTGGGCTGCCTCGTGGAGCAGCGTTTTGACCATGGCGGCATCGTCCATGTCGGAGCGGATGAGGACCGTCCTGGCGGCCCAGTCGATCCGGCCGTTGGCACCGCCGATGCTGGACGCGTCGGACACCGTGTCCACTCGGTAGCCGCGGTCCTCCATCAGTGAGTATGGAACGGTCGGCCCGTTCCGCATCTTGCGTGGGTTGCCCACCAAGCTGAGGCGGACCGAGCCACATACGGAAGGAGCCGACCGTGTTGATCCATGTTCCCCCTGATGTCGATGTTCTCGCAATGGACGTGCACAAGAACACCATCTCGACTGCGCTGCTCGAGCCGGGCTCGCACAGACCCGTGATCGACAAGATCTCGACCGACGACGAGTCGATCCGGCGGCTGATCGGCCGCTTCGAGACCCCGGGGCGGGTGTGGGCGTGCTATGAGGCCGGCCCGACGGGCTACGAGTTGTCGCGCACGCTGCGCCGGACCGGGATGCGCTGCGAGGTGATCGCCCCGTCGCTGATCCCGGCGCGCCCCGGCGACCGGATCAAGACCGACCGCCGCGACGCTAGCCGGATGGCGTTGTTGTTCCGGGCCGGCCAGTTGTCGGCGGTGCGGGTCCCGACAGTCGCAGAAGAAGCCGTCCGGGACCTCTGCAGAGCCCGGGCGGACATGGTGATCGACCAGACCCGGGCCCGGCACCGCCTCGGCAAGTTCCTGCTCCGCCACGGGCGGGTGTGGCGAGACGGGACCAACTGGACCCTCAAGCACGACGCGTGGATCGCCACGCAGCGCTTCGAGGACCCGGCACTGACCGCCACCTTCGGCCACTACCGGGCGACCCTCGCCGCCCGGGAGGCGGCGGTGACCGCCATCGACGCCGACCTGGCCACCTGGTTCACCAAGGCGCCGTTCGCTGATCCCGTCGCCCGCCTCGCCGCCTACCGGGGAATCACCCCCCTCGGGGCGCTCACCCTCGCCTCGGAGGTCTGCGACTGGCGGCGCTTCCCGACCGCAGCCATGTTCATGGGCTTTTGCGGCCTGGTCCCCTCCGAACACTCCTCCGGGGAGCGCACGCAGCGAGGCGGGATCACCCACGCCGGCAACACCCACCTGCGCACCCAGCTCGTCGAGTCCGCCTGGGCCTACAAGGCCCGGCCCGCAACCGGCGCCACCCTGACCAAACGCCACCAGGGACTCGACCCCGCTGTCGTCGCCCGGGCCTGGACGGCGCAGACCCGCCTGTGCGGCAAGTTCGGTCGTCTCGACGCCCGAAAGACCAACCGCAAGACCGTGGTCACCGCCATCGCCCGAGAGCTCGCCGGGTTCGTCTGGGCGGAGATGACCGCAGCCTGACATGCCCCCTCCAAGCTCGCTCATCTGCCCGGGCTGGGCGTGAGCGAGGACCCCGCCATGCACCGGGCACCCGCCGCTGCAGAACCGATCCCCGTTGAGACTATGACCGCATCTGCTACCGCCGCGATCAGTATGGGGCAACTCTCTGCGCAACGCTCTCCTGCGGTCCCGACCCGCGCACATCAGTCTGGCGGCCAGCCCACCAGCCGCCCGGTGCATGGCAGAGCCCTCGACCGCGCACCACCCTGAGCACAGGAACCCCCGGCTCCCAAGAAGCCCTGGCGGGCTTCTTCACCCAGGATGCTCCCGGCCACTGACCGGGCCCTCAAGGGCCGCTGCGGGCCTCCGCTCGCTGCGCTCACTCCGTGTCCTCACTCGGCCTACGGCCGACCCTTGACCGCCCTACCTCTCTATTCCGACGCGCCTACAAGCGCTCCGACGAACCCGTCGCGGTCCACTTGACAAACCGTTCCACATCAGTCTCAGCACCGCGGCGCCCAGACCGGAGGGGGCCTCGCCCTCCAGCAACTCCGGCTGTAGAGGTTGCGGGACGGGGGCCCCCGAAGTCTGGCCGAGCGCGAAGACGTGCTCGATCTTGAAGCCTCCCAGGCCTTGGCGGCGCTCCTCGGTCTCGTCCGGCTGGGCGGCCTCGCCTCGTCGGAGTGTGCGTGTGCGGCCGTCAGCGTCGAGCGCGGTGCGCCGCTCGTAGCGCACCGGGGCGAGCACGGCGTAACCGTGCTGGCCCTGTTCCACGCAACGCCCGAGCGCCTTCCAGGTGTTGTAGCCGGCGACGTAGCCGGGGTCGGGTTCGCTCACCCGGCCTTCCTGGTACGCCTGGGCGTGCTGAGCGCAGATCAGCATCACGTTGCGGGGGCTGTAGCGGTGGAGCTGCGCCTGGAAGCTCAGGTACCGCTTCCAGTCCTCCCCTGACTGGATCGCCTCGACCTGCTCGACCAGGAGGCTCTGGGCAGCCTCCATCCGCCGCAACGACTGCTCCTGCCAGGCCTCTGTCGACATCCTGGTTCGCGCCATCGAGCCTGGGCGGCCGTCCCGCCAGGAGCGCGCCGCGCGCCCCGGCAAGGAGGGGGACGGGGTCGACGAGAGGCCCCGTCCCGTAGAGCCTCTTAGCGAGACTCTTAGCGCCCGCGCCCGCCG
>JAJZJY010000839.1 GCA_021809885.1 Actinomycetes bacterium | reverse complement strand
CACTCAGGGTCCCTTCCCCCCGGCCGCCTGGCTCGGGAACAGTTGGCGATCCTTGCACACCTGGCAGTAGTCCAGGTGGCTGAGTCGTTCTTCGTAGAATCCGCGCTCGAGGAGCATCGTGCGGATGTGCGTGACGAAGGCCGCGCTTTCGAGTGGAATGCCGCAGCCCTCGCATCGCAGGACCTCGTCTTCAAAGAGGGTGAGTGGTTCGTCGGCCCACAAGGCGGTCGCGCTCCGATCGGGCTCCACCCGCAGCACGTGCGTCCCGCATGCCGGCACGCACGCTTCGCATCCGATGCATCGCGTGGCGTCCCATTGCAGGCGGCGCTGCGTGCTCCGAGGATCCTTTTCCACGTGCAGGGTTCTGGTCGGACAGACGTTCACGCAGCCCTCGCATAGGGTGCACGTCTCGGCCGCAGAAGCTTCTACGCGCATGCGGTAGCCCAGCGGCGGGTCGGCGGGGCGACGCAGGATCTCCGCGGGTGTCGATCTCGTCACTTGGCGGAGCGCGCCTATCGCGGCCAGCCAGCGCCAGGCCAGGCTGTCGGCTCCCGGGTGCGCTTTGGCTTGCCGATCGGGGCTGGTCCCAGGCGTGGTCTCACCGGACGAGCCTTCGGGCACCGACGTCTCGACCAGGTCACGGATACGCCGCCAGCGTTCCTCGGCCTGTGTTGCCGCTGGGCGGAGCGGGCACGACGTGTCAGCACAAACGAGCTGAACATGGTCTGCGAGGCCTTTGACGGCCAACGCTGCAAGGGGGAACCAGCCGAGCTCGCCGAGGCACGCCACCTCGACGCGCGTGCCGACCCTGCGGGGTGCTTCGCGGTCCAGCGCACACGACACGGTGATGGGGGTCGCCGCCGGATCATCCGCGGCCTCGGCGGACCACCCCAGCCATTGCTGATCGGCGCAGTGCGCGCTTTGCAGGCTGCCAGTCGGGCAGGCTGCGACGCATGCTCCGCATTCGATACAGGTGGCCGGATCGATGCGAGGCCCGTCCGCTCCGGTTTCGAAGGTGATGGCGCCGGCGGGGCAGGCTTCTGCGCAGAGCGTGCAACCCCATGGATGGGCGCTGGGCGCGGCGTCGGTCCGCGGGACGGCGCGCAGCGGCAGCGGCCGCGCACGCGGCAAGCGCAGCAGCTCCGCACGGCTCAAGCGCGTCGGCAGCGCCTGCGCACGAGCGGGCGGCGATCCCTGGCGCTCCGCCAGGAGCCGTCGCGCCTGGACCCGTAACGCAGCCGCCACCCCCAGGGGGAGCTCGCCGTCGACGACCTCGGCCGATGGCCACCACACCACCCCCAGCTCGGCTGGGTCGGCGGGCGGCACCGCATCACCTTCGGCCAGGACCGCCAGGACAGGCTCGCTGAAGACGCCTGCATCGCGGCGGGCGGGCGTCACCTGCCAGCTCACCTCAGGCCATCGCGCGTGCATGAGCGCAACGAGCGCCGGTCCGGTTCGTGCTGGCAGGCCCTCGCCGAGCCAAATGGTCGCGGAGGTGGCCATGGGCCCTCAAGGACCAGGCTGTCGAGCGCCGGAACCAACTGCTGCAAGTCGGCCGACCACCTCGACGGCCAGCGACGTGAGCTCCCGAAAGTAGGCTGTCGAGGTGGCGTTCCACACGGCGTTGCGCAGTTCGGGCAGCCAGCCCAGGTAGCGTTGCGCGAACGCGCTCCGGTCGCCGGGCGTGGCCGCACCGTCTTCCGCGCTCAGCATCCCGAGGAACCCGAGCTCGAAGGCGAGATGATCGGGCGGCGTGGCGCCAGCCCTCGGCTGGACGCCATGGCGCCGATACTCGGCCGCCACGGCCATCGAGCTCGGTCCCATCAGTAGACCGTCGTCGAGGTAGAAGCTGCCGAACAGGGGCGCTGGGATCCGGCCGGGTCCCTCGAACAGGCGCATCCACTCGTCGGCCAGCCCTTCGATGGGTTCTGCCGCGGCTGCCTGCGCGCAGGGCTGCCAGAACGCCTGCACGCGGGCGAGCTCGCCCAGCCGGCCGACGAGCTCGGTGTCTGGGGGCTCGCTGAAACAATCCCGGAGCGTGCCAAGTGTCACCACCAGGTCGTCGACAGAAGCCTTCCGGCTTAACGGCGCATCCGATCGTGTCGCTGTGACTGGGCTGGCGCGGTGCTGGACCAGCCGGGGGCGTGGCGTCACACCTTCACCACCTTCACGACCATGTCGTTGTAGGTGGACATCCCGGTGATCACCGAGGACAGGTCGGGGTCAAGCAGCCGGTTTGAGCTCGGAGTAACCGTACGATACTCGTAGGTCTGACCCAGCCCCGGGCTCGAGCGGCCGCCGGCTCCCGGGGGGACGCGTAGCACGCCGGGGCGGATCAGCTCGCTCAAGTACACCTTGCCCTGCGTTTCCTCGCCCATCGGGTTGACGAGGCGGACCAGATCTCCTGTTTCGAGCCGGAGCTCCCGGGCATCTGATGGGTTCATCTGGATGACCGCCACGGACCACGCCCCGGCCTTCAGGTGCCGCGTGCCCGCCAGCCTGCGTCCCCCTTCGCCATCGACGACCGTGGGATGGAAGGTCTTGGCGTCGTTGAGCGGCATCCACAGGTGCTCCTCGGAGATACGGCCCAACCAGTCGACATACTGGGTGGCGGACATGGACTGGTGGATCCGGCCGGAGACCAGCTGGAAGGGGTAGTCCTGCCGGTACTTGGCATAGGCGGGGTTGGTGTAGGGGTTCCACACCGTC
>JAJZJY010000838.1 GCA_021809885.1 Actinomycetes bacterium | reverse complement strand
CGGCTACGACGAACTCATCGAACACGCCCACAGTGTCGCCCTTCGCGACGACACTGACCCCTCGCTTGCCGTGGACGCTTTGGTTGCCGACGTCCATGACATCTACGAATCCAAGCGCCTCGCTGGGCGGAGGAAAGACGTTGACGTGCTTCCCCGCTTCGCTGGCATCCATCCAGTCGATGTCAAGGAGTCCATGAGAGAGAAGTACCGAGCAGACCAGTCCCGTCGATCATCGCCGATTCCATCGCAGATCCAACCGTCGTACCCCCCTCCCGGAGCAGCGCCGACCCGAGGGAGATCCCGGTAATGACGTGGCGCTGAGCCCGGCGAGACGCGCTTCGTACGGTCCGACGGGGCGTGCGACGGACCGCGATCCGCCGGGTGATCTGCGCTTCGTACGGTCCGGCGGGGGTGCGAGCGGGACGGCGCAGCCGTGCCTGCGGACAAACGGCGGGGCGCGTGGGCGAGCGGGCGACGGACCGGACATCCGGCGAGCGATCCGCCCGTTGGCTCGGTGCCGCGATGCGGTGGGGAAGGGATGCCGCTAGGAGACCGGAACGGCCAACCACCGCCCGCCATCGGCTCAGTTCTGGGTGGGCCTTCGGCTCTTCTTGGGCACGTTGAACCCGAGCGAGGCGTAGGCGGTTCGCCGCTCATTGTGCATGCGGGCGAGGACCGGCACCAGTGTGTCCACGTAGTCGTGGACTTCGACGCTCGTCTTGTCGACCGACGGGCGAAGCACGCGACCGACGTACTGCACCACACTGCCCTTGAACTTGATCGGGAACGCCAAGAACAGGGTGTCGAGCGGCGGACAGTCGAATCCCTCCCCGAGCAGGCTGGCAGTCGCGGCCAAGACCAGTCCATTGTCCTGGACGGACGGTGAATTCAGCTTCTGGAGGACGGCGACCCGTGCCTTCTTGCCGATCTGGCCATGGAGTACCAAGACATCGACTCCTCGTACCTCGAGCCCGGCAGCGATGGAGTCGAGGTGTTCGGTCCAGCGGGTGAGAACGAGCCAGTTCCGCCTGCTCTGCGAGGAGGTGGCCACGTCGTCGCAGTTGGAGGCCGTCCGCTCGTCGTCCTCGACCAGCTCTCGAAATGTGGTCTGGATGTGCTGCCCGTCCTCAGCAGCCTCGTGAGTGGTCTCGTGGACGATCAGTTCCAGCGAGTGCCTCGCCGCTTCCGCCGGAGCGAACATGGTGTGCCTTACGCGGCCACAGTGCATGGCCATCATCGCCTGCAGCCCGTCACGACGGTACGGAGTCGCAGTCAGCCCGACCCACTTCCGCACGGGAATCTCGCGGACGGCGCGCTCGAACGTCACCGCCGGAACGTGGTGGCATTCGTCGACGATCACCAAGCCGTAGCCTGCCGTGAGCTGAGCAACGTCGTCACGGCGGGCGAGGCTCTGGACCATGACGATGTCCACCATGCCCTTGGCCTTACTTCGGCCTCCACCCAGCTGACCGATCTGCTTGGCGTCGAGGTTCAGATGAGTCACCAGGCGCTCCCGCCACTGCTCCACCAGGGGTTTCCGATCCACGATCACCAGGGTCGGAACCCGGTGCCGAGCAATGAGCCCGCAACCAACGACGGTCTTGCCGGATCCCGGTGGGGCAACCAGTACGCCGAGGTCGTTGGCCGCCAGGGACTCGACGGCGTCGATCTGGTCGCCAGTGAGCGTCGCGAGGAGATCCACCTCGATGGGCGTGGCGTCATCGCACACGTCGATGACCTGCAGCGTGCTCCCCGCCTCCTTGACGATTCGTTCGGCAGCGTCCCGAAGGCCCCGAGGCAACAGGAGCTCTCCCACGGCTTCCCGATAGCAGCGGATGAACCGAGGCGTGTTCCAGGTCGAGAAGCGCATTCGCTCTTTCTCGTAGAAGTCGGGGTTGTGGAGGGAGGCGGCGTGCTTCAACGCGGCAACCAAGGCGGGTGGAATTCCGATCCGGTCGATCGACAGCATCGCCCCTGCTCGGGCGCCAATGATCGGGGGTGGGCCAACTGCTGACGTCGCCGTGGTCGGTCGTCGATAGGTCCGGGCATCGGGACCGGCTTCCAACTCGCCTATGCCACTGACCAGCTCATCGAGTGTCTGGGCAGGGAGCGGCTCAACCGCGGAGAGGCACTCCCATTGATCGGAGAATGGCTCCATGTTCCCCGGGTCGAGGAACACCGTCGTACCTCGCCGGCGACACTCCCCCTGTAGCGGCAGCGCGATCAGGTTTCCAAATGACCCCTTGCAGGCTGTCGCAAAACGGTCCGGAATGGGCAATTGTTCGGACAAAAGACCAGGTCGCTGTGCACTCGGAATGCATTTTGCGACAGCCTGCTTGGGCATGAAATCCTGCGTCGGGAACAGCCTGTCGCAGCTGGCCAGGTCGAGTTCTGCACGGACCGTCATCGCCTCGCGGATCAGGTAAACACCCAAGCGACGTGCGGTCGCTGCGGCACCGGGGCTGGCGAAGAAGACCCAGACGTGTCCGCCGTCGCCTGACCGCGAGCGTTCCAACAGCGCGGGGACGCCCACCGCGCGGGCGGCATCGAGGTAAGCGAGTGCGTCCAGCGCCCAACCTGGGCCATCGAAGTCGCAGGCCAGCAGCCGGCAGGTATCTCCGAGGAGCAAGGGATAGATCCCGACGTGCACCTCGCCGGCGAGGTGGCGCTCGATGACCTCATCGCTGCACGGCAGGTACTCCCGGTCGGGTG
>JAJZJY010000837.1 GCA_021809885.1 Actinomycetes bacterium | reverse complement strand
TACTGCGTCGGTGTTGCCAGGCACGGCAAGGAGGATGTCGGCGAGGTCGCCCGCCCGCTGATTTGGATGCTCCTCGCCCATGTCCTCCGTACACGCGTGGAGCTTCTGGGCCACCTGGTAGCGGATGGGGAGGAACGGGATCGACTCTGCCTCGGTGAGCTGGACAGGCGCAAGAGACACGGCCGCCGGGAGCACCTCGACCTGGTCGAGTGAGCGACCCTCCTCGGGAGACAGCTCCATAGGAACCGTCACGAAGTCCTTGTCCCTGTATAGGAGCTTGACCCGGAAGCGAACCGGGGGCGTGGCGAGCCCGGTGCCCAGGATTGGCTCACCCTCGGTCGTTCTGCCGGTGAACCCGCTCCATCCCCTGCGCACCCCTTCGTCGATGAGGCCGATCGCCTCGCTCACCTCGCCCCGGTAAGCACCGTCGAGGTCATTCGACGCCCGGGCCCGAAAACCGAACCTGAGCTCGAGGGCAGCACCTCCCTTGAAGGCGATCCGCTCCCGGCCTTCCTCGTCCTTGAGGCCGTCGAGCATCTGGATGATCGCCGTCACGCCCACCAGGCGACGAAGGCGGCCGGACGTGACTCGCGCCTCGACATCTCTGGCCCAGACATCGAGGAGCCGGCCCAGGTGTCCGCGATCGCCCGGCAGCCGCTGCGGTGGTGTCCTCACGCCCGGACCCTCGTCCTCGTGCCGCCGTGCACACGGGCATTGCGGTCAGCCAGCTGCACCCGCAACCTTGCGGCGCCAAGCTCGTCGCCGAGCGTTCGCGATCGCCTGTTCAACCATGTTGCCCTCGAGCCCTTTGGCAATGGCCTCCTCGATAGCAGCCTGCGGCGCGAGCACGGGAATGCCGTCGACGTGGTCGATTTGGTCCGGGTCGAGGCGTCGTTGACGGAGCCGGAACCGGCGATCGTTGGCCCGGCGCACCCGCTGGCCGGCGGGGAGGATGACCTCGATCTCCCGGGGGTTCACGTCCGCGAGGCCCCACAGCGCGAGCGCAGCGTCGCCAGCGACGACGCCCTTCCCGCGAGCCGCAAGAACGGCCTCGTGGTATTCATCGAGCGGTCCCACAGGCAGTGCGGTGAGGCGGTAGAGGCCTTGGGCTCGCCGTTCGAGGCGGCCCGCCATGGCCAGCCGGCGGAGGTAGTCGGGGCGGATGCCAGCCTTTTCGGCCTCCTCGGTCCGGACGAAGCCGTGCTGACTGGCAGCCAGTTCGACGAGGCGGTCGTAGGGAGTGGTGAGCATACCTGGAGTGTAGCAGTTATAGCGCGTTATTGACGCTCTAACTTATAAGAGACCGTCAATACCGTGGCGCTTTGGGAACACTATTGACATCCTCCAAACGCCGACCCGACAGGCGTGGCCTCGAAGCGGCCACCATGGTGTGAGCTCCGTGGGCGCTCACCCCACGAACGCCGGTTCGGTGGGGCCACCTCCGGGAGCGCCGGGCGCCTCGCGCTCACTGCCGAGAACGCTGGACCGCGCTGAGTTCCGAAGCGCCCTTATGCCACCTTGGCCAGGCTCTCTACCAGCCGCTGCACACCCTCGTCCTCTCGGCCGGGAGCGACACCCTGATAGATGTCGAGGAACACCGATAGCGTGCGGTGACCGGACCACCGCTGGCAGACGACCACATCGACGCCCTCTCGTAGCCACCACGAGCACGCGGCGTGACGCAGGTCGTGGCGACGTAGACGGGAGAGCTTCGGTTGACGCGGATCGTCGGCGGCGAGACCCTCCCGGCGAGGAAACAGCTTGGCTCGGGCCGGTTCCCACACGTTTCGCCCGAACATGTCCCTGTCGAAGCGCTTGCCGTTGCGGTGGAACACCAACCCGCCGGGACCCTCGCCGTACAGCTCCCGGTGACGGCGCAGCTTGTCGACCAACATTGGGGGGACGGGCGCGCGGCGAGTCTCGGTCAGGTCCCGGTCTTTCAGCGGCCCCCACTCGGGGTCCTCGTCAGGATCCAGCCAGCGATCCTGCGTCCGCCGATGGCTACGCCGGACCACTAACCATCCTGGCCCGTCGTTTGCTGGCAGCTCCACGTCCTCCCACAAGAGCCCAACCGCTTCACCTGGTCGAAGCCCGCACAAGGCCATGACCAGCACGAAGCACTCCACGATGCCGCCCCACGCCCCCATGCTGACGCACGCCTCAGCCAGCGCCAGCGCCTGCGGCACGTCAAGCACCATGTCCACGTCCACCGCCAGAGCGGCGCGGCCGGTGGCCATCGTGGACTTGCCCTTGACCTTCCGTCGTGGCTTGACTACCACCCAGGGACTCCGGTCTATGGGCAGGTCATCCCGTTCTACCGCCCAGGTCCAGCACGCCTTGAGCGGCTGGAGGAACCGCACGATCGAGGCTGCTGACACTCGCTTGTTCGGGTTCCGCTCGCTCACCTCGAACCGAGCGACGAACGCCTCCACCTGCGCCGACGTCAGGGAGTCGGCCGGTGCCGAGTGCGCCTTCAACCATGCCTCTCCGGCTCGCTGCCGGTCGGTGATCCGATCCCCGAGGTGAGCGGGGAGGAAGCTCGCGTGCTCCAAGAAGTCCTCGATGGCGGCCAGCTCGTCAACACTTGGCTCGGCTCCGGGCGCCAAGAGCCAGCGCCGGGCTCGGTTGAACGACCGAGCGGCAGCTACCTTGGTCGCCGGCTCCCACTCAGGATGCTGACGGAAGTACAGCTCGGTCAACTCGACGACGGTTGGGACGATC
>JAJZJY010000836.1 GCA_021809885.1 Actinomycetes bacterium | reverse complement strand
GCGGTGGTGCTCGGCGCGGCGGTCGCCGATCTTGCGCACATCCCGCTTGCCTGCGAACGGGTAGGGGCGTCGGTGGCCGCCGGGGCGTCGGTGGCGGCCGGCAGGAGGGGAGGCAGGGGCGGGAACCCGGGTGTCCCTCGTCCCGCTCTTCCCGCTCCTGGCGCTTCCCCGGCCTGCCTCGCCACCCACGCCTCGTAGCCGCCGGCGTCGAAGCCGACGGTGCGCGGCGCAGCGGGCTGCGCTTCCCACGATCGCGGCAGCACCTCGGTGCGGTCGTCGCCCGCTGCGGGAGCGGGGCCGGCGGGGCCGGCGTCCTCGTCGCCGGGCGCTCCCGGGTCCCGGGGCAGCGGAGCCAGGCCGCCCCGGGCCGGTTCGGGCAGTGAGAACACGAAGCGAGCCAGCAGGAACGTCGGCAACGCCAGGATCACGAAGGCCGCCCGCCAGCTGAGCGCGGCGACGTCGCCGGTGACGGCGAACCCCACGCCGGCGCCGAGGAGCTCGCCGGTGAGGATGTAGCTGTAGATCCGGCCCCGCTCGGCGGAAGGGAAGTAGTCGCCGACCATCGACGCGACGATCGGGCCGGCGGAGGCGTTGACCACGCCCAGGAACAGCCGGGACCACAGCAGCTTGTCGAAGTTCCCGGCGGTGGCGGACCACAACATGGCGACGCCCCAGAGGCCGACGGTCACACCCAGCGTCCGCGTCCGCCGGATCCGGTCGGCCAGCACGCCAAACGGCAGGCTGGCCATGGCGGCCACGAGCGAGCTGCCCGTCACCAGCAGGCCGACGTCGGTGTTGGAGATGTGCAGCGCGTGGCGCAGCGGGGTGGCGGCGGCGCCGACGGTCGCGATGTCCGCACTGCTCAGAGCGAGCACGCAGGCGAGGACGACGATGACCCGCGTCCGCTCCTTCCCGCCGAACGTCGACTCCAAGTGGTGGCCGGCCCTACGTCGCGCCCGGCCCAAGGCTGCCGCCGAACGGTGAGCAGCCGGGATCGCTTGCTGTCCCGGCGTCGCGGTCACCCTGCAGCCTCCTGCGCGGTCTGGCCCCCGGCCGGGGGACGCGAGCATGACACTACGGCTGCGTGCGCCCTCGTTGTGCACGGCATGATGGGCCGATGAGCTTCGCCCGCAATCTGCTGGACTCCGTGCGCCGGCGAGGCGTCGACGGCGGCCGAGCGGCGTGGACCCGCGCCGTACCGGTCAGCTTCTGGCTCGACGACCCGTCCGCTCCCGCCGCCCTCGCCCCTCTGACCGCGCCGCTGCGTACCGAGCTTGCCGTGGTCGGGGGCGGCTTCAGCGGCCTGTGGACCGCTCTGCTCGCCAAGCATCGTGATCCCGGCGTCGACGTCGTGCTCCTCGAGGCCGAACGGGTCGCATGGGCGGCCACCGGCCGCAACGGCGGCTTCTGCGAGGCAACCCTCACCCACGGTGAGGCCAACGGCCGCCGCCGCTGGCCGGACGAGTACGAGCAGCTCGAGCGCCTCGGCTCCGAGAACCTGGACGCCATCGAGGCGTTCGTCACCGCTAGCGGCATCGACTGCGGCTGGGAGCGCAACGGCGTCCTCTCCGTCGCCACGGCGCCCTGGCAGGTCGAGGTGCTGCGCGGCGACGGAGCGGCCCCCGAGGGTTGGCTCGACGCCGACTCCGTCCGGGCCGAGGTGCACTCACCCACCTACCTGGCGGGCGTCTGGGACCGCCGGGGCGGCGCGCTGGTCAACCCGGCCCGCCTCGCATGGGGACTCCGCCAGGCGTGCCTCGATGCCGGCGTGCGCATCTTCGAGGGCACGCCCGTCGATGGCCTCGAGCGGGCCGGCCGCAGCGGGGTGGCCCTCTCTACCGCCGGCGGGAGGGTGCTCGCCGACCGGGTGGCCCTCGGCACCAACGCCTTCCCCTCTCTCGTGCGCCGGGTGCGGCCACTCGTCGTCCCCGTCTACGACCACGTTCTCGTCACCGAGCCGCTCGACGCCGGGCAGCGCAACGACATCGGATGGGAGCACCGGCAGGGGCTGGCCGACGCCGGCAACCAGTTCCACTACTACCGGCTCACCGCGGACGACCGCATCCTGTGGGGCGGCTACGACGCCGTCTACCACTTCGGACGCGCTGTGAGGCCGGAGTACGACCAGCGGCCTGCGACGTTCGGCCGGCTCGCCGAACACTTCTTCGACACGTTCCCGCAGCTCGACGGCATCCGCTTCACGCACCGCTGGGGCGGCGCCATCGACACCTGCAGCCGGTTCTGCGCCTTCTACGGTCTGGCGCTGGGCGGCCGGGTCGCCTACGCCGCCGGCTTCACGGGCAACGGCGTGGGCTCGACGCGCTTCGGCGCCCAGGTCGTGCTCGATCTCCTCGCCGGCGCCCGCACCGAGCGGACCGAGCTGAGCATGGTCCGCACCAAGCCGGTCCCCTTCCCACCCGAACCGTTGGGCTGGGCCGTCATCGAGGCGACCCGGCGCTCACTCGCATCCGCCGACCGCAACGGGGGCCGGCGCAACGCCTGGCTGCGGCTGCTCGACCGCATCGGACTGGGCTTCGACTCGTAGGCCGGCCGGCGAGGGGTTGGCCGGCGGGGGGCCGGCGAGGGCCGGCGAGGGCCGGCGGGGAGGATTGGGACAGGCCGGCGAGGCAGCAGGGTCACCCGACTCCGGGACATCAAACTGTGAGTGGAAAAGACACACTGTGTGTCGAAATCACTCACAGTTTCGGGTGCCAACCCGCC
>JAJZJY010000835.1 GCA_021809885.1 Actinomycetes bacterium | reverse complement strand
CCGCGTCGATGGCCTCGGCGGTCTTGTCCGGCTCGTCCCAGTAGCCGAGCATCACCGAGTAGCCCCGGGTGCACAGCTCGCCCGGCGTACCGCGCTGGACCACCCGGCCGCTGGCGGGGTCCACGACCTTGACCTCGACGTGGGGCATGGCCCGGCCGACGGTGGCGGTGCGGTGCGCCAGGTCGTCGTCGCGGCGGGTCTGGGTCGACACGGGCGACGTCTCCGTCATCCCGTAGGAGATGGCCACCTCGGTCATGTGCATCTCGGCGACGACCCGCTTCATCACCTCCACCGGGCAGGGCGAGCCGGCCATGATCCCCGTCCGCAGCGACGCCAGGTCGTAGGAGCCGAAGTCGGGGAGGCCGAGCTCGGCGATGAACATCGTCGGCACGCCGTAGAGGGAGGTGCAACGCTCCTCCTCGACCGCCCGCAGCGTCGCCGCCGGGTCGAAGAGGGGAGCGGGGATCACGATCGTCGCCCCGTGCGAGGTGCAGCCCAGGTTGCCCATCACCATGCCGAAGCAGTGGTAGAAGGGCACCGGCAGGCACACCCGGTCCGCCTCGCCGTAGCCGAGCAGGTCGGTCACCGAGTACCCGTTGTTGAGGATGTTGTGGTGTGACAGCGTCGCACCCTTGGGGAACCCGGTCGTGCCCGAGGTGTACTGGATGTTGATCGGATCGTCGAAGGCCAGGGTGGACGCGACGGCGGCGACGTCGGCGCCGGCCCCGCCGGCCACCAGCGCGTCCCACGTCGGGTCCCCGATGTACGCGACGTCGCGCAGCTCCGGTGCCGACGGCCGGACCTGCTCGACCATCGCCCGGTAGTCGCTCGTGCGCTGCGCGGTCGCGCTCACCAGCAGGGCGACGCCGGACTGGCGCAGCACGTACTCGAGCTCGGAGGTGCGGTAGGACGGGTTGACGTTGACGAGGATGGCGCCGGCCAGGGCGGAGCCGTACTGGAAGGCCACCCACTCGGCGCAGTTGGGGCTCCAGATGCCGACCCGGTCCCCCGGCCTGATGCCGCGGGCGATGAGCCCGCCGGCCACCTGCTGAGCCCACTCCAGCAGCTCGGCGTACGACCAGCGCCGGCCGGTCGCCACCTCGACGAGCGCCTCGTTGCCGGGGATGCGGGCGGCGGTGGCTGCCAGGTTGTCGCCGATGGTCTGGCCGAGGAGCGGCACCTCGCCCGTGCCGTGGGCGTAGGAGAGCGTGTGCGCCATGGCGCAACGCTACGCGAGGAGCCGGGCGCCGGCGCTGGCCGGCCAGGCCTGCCTCGCCATCCGCCACTGCCATTCGACGCCGACCTCGCCCGGGGCGAGCGGCTCGTCAGGGCGCGTGGCCACGTGCACGAAGCCGAGGCGCTGGGCCACGGCGCGGCTGGCGGTGTTGGCCTCGTCGTGGTGGATCTCGACGGCGTCGACGCCGGCGAGGGAGAAGGCCACGCCGGTGAGGGCGGCGGCCGCCAGGCTGGCGTAGCCGCGACGGGTGTGGGCCACGTGGACCCAGTAGCCGACCTCGATGGCGGCCGGGCCGAGGCGCCGGTGCAGCCCGGAGCCGCCGACGAGGGCGGCGTCTCCGTCCCACACCAGGTAGTTGGCGTCTGCCTCGGGGTCCCCGAGGCGGCCGGCCACGAACGCCTCCGCCATCTCCGGGGTGTAGCCGCCGGCCCACGGCATCCACGGCCGCAGGTGGTCCGCCGACGCGACGACCGCCTCGTAGAGGGCGGCGCCGTCGTCGGGACGCGGCCGGCGGAGGGTGAGCCTGCCGGCGTCGACGACGTCGGGGGGCTCGGAGCGGGTCATCCGGGGAAGGCTACGCCGAGCACCACGGTCCCGGCCCGGGTGGAGTGCAGCTCCGTCCAGCCTCCCGCCGCGGGCGAGAGCCGGGCGTGGCCGCCGGCGCCGCTGAGCTCCCAGTACGGGGTCCAGCGGACCCGCAGCAGCACCGCCCCGGGATGCAGGACCGCCACGACGACCCGGTCGGCGCCGAGGGCGGTGACGCGCGCCCCCCCGCTCGCCAGGCCGGGGGAGGCGCCGACGCGCCACAGCTCCCACGCCGGCGACTCCCACACCGGCACGAGGCCGGGGACCCGCCGGCGTAGCAGGAGCGCCTCGGCCCGCCCCGCGGTGTCGAGCGGCGCTCGGGGGAGGGCAACGAACGACGTCCCGGTCGCCCGCAGCCACGCCAGGTAGGCGCCGGCGCTGAGCGTGCCCCGCTGGTAGAAGACCGGGTTGCGGGCGACGTCGAGCTGGCGTTCCCAGCCCCGGGCCAGCACCAGGCGCACCGACGGCACGAATGCCGACTCCCAGTGGTCCCGGGTCGGCACCACCTCGACGCGCACCACGGCGCCGCCCGAGCGGGCGGCGACGGCGGCGGTGAGGGGCCGGTAGAACCCGGCGGTGTCCGACGGCGGCTGCGTCCAGCGGGTCACGAGCGCCGTCGCCGGCCCCCACTGCCACACGACGAACGGCACGAGGGCGGCAAGGGCCGCCGCCCGCCGCCGCCCCTGGGCCGTCCAGGCGGCGCCGACGACGAGCGGGATGCCCGCCGACTCGGCCAGCCGGGTCGCGTTGCCCCCGAGGGGGTTGGCGACGAGGAAGCTCGCCAGCGTCGCCACCCCGTACGCGACCGCCCCCCAGCGGAGGCGCCCGGGGAAGCGCACGGCCACCAGCACGCACAGGGCCTCGACGACGGCGAGCCCTCCCCACGCGAACGGGAACGGCCCGT
>JAJZJY010000834.1 GCA_021809885.1 Actinomycetes bacterium | reverse complement strand
TGTTGGCGCTCACGCCGGACATGCCGGCGACGGTCGTGGCCGAGCGGATCGGCTGGACGCGCGGGATGACGGTGCTGCGTGAGCGGGTGGCCGAGCTGCGCCCCTCCTACCAGGTCCCCGCTGGGTTCGGGCGCACCGAGTACAAGCCGGGTGAGCTGTGCCAGTGGGACCTGTGGTTCCCCGACTACGACATCCCGGTCGGTCACGGCCAGAGCGCAGTGCTCCCGGTGCTCGTCGGGGTGCCGTGCTACTCGCGCTGGATCCTCGCCCGCATGATCGCCTCCAAGGAGAAGGCGGACGTGCTCGGCGGCCACCTGGCCCTGTTGGTGGAGCTCGGAGCGGTGCCCAAGGTCGGCGTCTACGACGGCGAGCCGGCGATCTCGGTGCGCCGGGGACGCCAGCTGATCTACACCGAGGACTACCTGCGCTTGAAGGGCACGCTCGCCATGGGCTCGGTCGTGCTGGCCAAGGGTCATCCGGAGCGCAAGGGCGTCGTCGAACGGACCAATGGCTACTTGGAGACCAGCTTCATGCCGGGTCGCACGTTCGCCGATCGCGACGACTTCAACACCCAGCTGGGCGACTGGCTCGAGCACCGGGCCAACGTGCGGGTCCACTCGGGGCTGCGCTGTCGCCCCTCCGAGCGCATCGACGAGGACCTGGCGACGATGATGGCGCTCCCGCCGCTGCTGCCGGACATGGACTGGCACCACGACCTGCGCCTGCCAGCCGACCACTGGGTGCGCCACCAGACCAACGACTACTCGGTGCACCCAAAGGCGGTCGGACGCCGGGTGCACGTGCGGGTCGACGACGAGCGGGTCACGGTCACCTGCGGGCGTGAGGTGGTGGCGAGCCACGACCGGGTGCTCGCCAGCCACGTCACGCTCACCGACCCGGCCCACGACCGGGCCCGGCTGGCCGCCCGGGCACTCGCCTCGGCACCGAGGCCGGAAGCCGACGAGGTCGAGATGCGGGACCTCTCGGTCTACGACCAGGCGACGGGTGCGGCATGAGCGGGGCCCGCGACCTCGCCTACCTGTGTCGGGAGCTCAAGCACCCGTCACTCCTCGCCGGTGTGGGCCGTCTTGCCGAGCGGGCCAGGGCCGACGCCTGGAGCCACGAGGACTTCCTCGCTGCCTGCTTGGAGCGCGAGGTCTCCGCCCGCCAGTCCCACGGGGGCGAGGCCCGCGTCCGCGCCGCCCGCTTCCCGGCCCGCAAGGCGCTCGAGGACTTCGACTTCGAGCACCAGCACAGCGTCCGCAAAGACATCGTCGCCCATCTCGGCGCTCTCGACTTCATCGAGGCGAAGTCCAACGCCGTGTTCCTCGGGCCGCCCGGCACCGGCAAGACCCACCTGTCGATCGCCCTCGGCATCAGGGCGTGCCTGGCGGGGCATCGGGTCGCCTTTGCCACCGCGGCGCAGTGGGTAGACCGCTTGGGCGCCGCCCACGACGCCGGACGGCTCCAAGATGAGCTCCGCCGGTTGGGCCGGGTGCCGCTCGTGATCATCGACGAGGTGGGCTACATCCCCTTCCAGGGCGAGGCGGCCAACCTGTTCTTCCAGCTGGTGTCGTCCCGCTACGAGCGGGCCAGCGTGATCATGAGTTCGAACAAGGCCTTCAGCCGGTGGGGTGAGGTCTTCGGCGACGACACCGTGGCTGCCGCCATGATCGACCGCCTCGTCCACCACGCCGAGGTGATCAACCTCAAAGGTGACAGCTACCGGCTCAAGGGCCGCGACCTCGGCAAGGTGCCCGGTGACGGCGACACCTGAGCCAATGCGTGACGCTTCGGATCCGCCGACCCGAGAAGTGGTGATGTGCGAGTGCTGCGGGCGCAGCACCGTCATCGCCGTCGAGGGCCTCTTTGCCAATCGGAAGCCCGGATCACCCAGGCGATTCTGCTCACCTGCGTGCCGCCAGGCCGCGTACCGCCGTCGCCGGGCCGGCGTCGAGGAGAACACCCGAGTCCAGCGTCAGGGCGGGCGCAACCGCCGCCTCCGGGGCAAACATTCAGGTGGTCGACATAGGGACGCAACGCTGAACGCGGCAGTATTGACTCGGGCAGGCAGCTCGGTGTCTGCTGGAACCACGGCGGTGGCTCAGGTCGTCGCCGGCGGCATCCAGACGTCACCGCGGAAGAGCCGGGCAATGACATAGAGCGCGCCGACGCCGTGCTTTCTCGCGGTAGCGATGTAGGAGCGGATAGCGGCGAAGTGCTGGGCCGATCTGTCGCCCTGGAAGCAGCCGGAGATCTTTCGGTGCAGCTTCGCCATCCGCAGCGAGGACTCGGCCTCGTTGTTGGTGAATGGGATGGAGAGGTCCCGGGCGAAGCGGACCACCTCGGCGCGGTGATCTCGTAGCGCGACGGCGATGTTGTAGGACTTGCGCTCGAGGTAGTCCCGCTTGCGTCCGACTGGCTCGGGATTGGCGGCGAGGCCGGCGTCGACGAGGGCGTCGTAGGACGACAAGAAGTCGCCGAGCGCCCTCCTTCCAAGGCGCTCCTTGCCCTGTGCGCGTGCCGCGTGGCAGGCCTCGTTCGTCTCGGTGAGCAGCTTCTGCATCTCGTGCGCCCATCGCTGGTTCGAGCGCACGCCGGCGGCCTCGAGGTCGCGCAGCACGTGCGCCAGGCAGACGGCGTGCGTGGCGTCGGTGTAGTTGAAGTACATCCGGAGCCGGTCGTGCACCATCGTCCCGGTGAAGCGTCCGAGCACGCCGGCTTCATCGGGG
>JAJZJY010000833.1 GCA_021809885.1 Actinomycetes bacterium | reverse complement strand
GAGCTTCCATCGGGCTCGACCAGAGGCTCGACGACACTTACCCCGGCGAGCCGAGCCTGCTGGGCGACCGCCGAGTTGACCCCGTCAGCGATCGCGACCATCCATCCGCCTGGCGCCACAGCCGGAAGCAAACGCAGCAGGGACCCCTGGTCGCCGATCAGGTCGACCAGCACGTCGACGCGCCCGAACCTGGCGACGACGTCGCGAGGTGACGGCGCCTGGGTACTGATCGTCACTTGGGTAGCGGGCAACGCGCCGGCGGCGTCGGGAGCCCGTCGGGTGATGGCGAGCGTCTCGCTGCCGCACATGTTCGCCAAATCGACGACAGCGCGGCCCACGGATCCGCCTGCGCCAAGGACGAGCACCCGGGTGCCAGGTTGCAACAGATCCTTGTCCATGAGCGACTGCCACGCCGTAAGCGCCACCAGGGGTACGGCAGCCGCTGTGGCGAGGTCGAGTTGCGGCGGGACGGCTGCGAGCTGCCGCGAGGGTGCCGTCGCGAATTGCGCGTAGGCTCCGCCTTGTCTAGGAAACCGGATCATTCCGAACACGCGGTCGCCGAGTGAGAACCGGGTGACTCCATACCCCAATTCCTCCACGGTGCCAGCCACGTCCCACCCCAGGACGAATGGTGGGCGGCCAAGCCAACGGCTCACGCCGGCGCCTTGCCGAGTCTTGATGTCGACAGGATTGATGCCGGCGTAGGCGACCCGTACCAGCACCTCGGTCGATGCCAGCACGGGAACCTCCACCTGCGCGGGTTCGAGGACCTCTGGACTGCCGAAGTGAGAGACCACGATCGCGTGCATCAAAGTCACAGGCGCCAAGCCAGCCTCGATCGCCGATCTTCATGACTTCGATGGCTCCGGTGATCACCTCGTCTCATGTGACGGCGACGAAGACGTTCTTGACTTCCGTATAGGACTCCAGAGCGTCGGGCCCAAGTTCGCGCCCCATGCCGGACTCCTTGAAACCACCGAAGGGCGTGGAGACGCGTACCGACGTGTTCGAGTTGATCGACAGCGTGCCAGAGTCGAGGTTCCGAGCGACTCGAAACGCTCGGCCGATGTCGCGCGTCCAGATCGAGCCCGACAGGCCATAGCGGGTCCCATTGGCGATCTCCACTGCGTCGGCCTCGGTGTCGAAGGGAATGATCGTCGCGACTGGACCGAAGATCTCCTCCTGTGCCAGTCGGTCTGTCGGGTCGGTCGGGCATACGACGGTGGGCGGGAACCAGAAACCGTGCCCTTGAGGAGCCGTCGAGCGGAAGGTCGGCGTGATGCCGTCGAGATATCCGGCGACCCGATCGCGCTGCTTGGCGGAGATCAGTGGGCCGAGCTGCGTCGACTCGTCGAGGGGGTCGCCCACTCGCAGACGGCTGGTCTCTTCGATGAACAGTTCTACGAACTCGTCGAGGCAAGACCGCTCGACCAGCACTCGAGATCGCGCGCAGCAATCCTGTCCTGAATTGCCGAACACCGCCAGGGGCGCTGCTCTCGCCGCCGCCGCCACGTCAGCGTCGGCGAACACGATGTTGGCGGACTTCCCGCCGAGCTCCAGCGTCACCCGCTTCAGACTGGCCGACGCGAGCTCATGGATGCGTTTCCCGACAGCCGTCGAGCCGGTGAAGGCGATCTTGGCAACGTCAGGATGCGTGACCAGGCGCTCGCCGGCGCTCGGGCCGTAGCCCGCAAGGACGTGGAACGCCCCTGCGGGGAGCCCGGCCTCCTCGGCAAGGCGGCGCAGCTCGAGCGCCGTGAGAGGCGTGAGCTCAGAAGGCTTGAGCACGACGGTGTTGCCCGCAGCGAGGGCAGGCGCCACCTTCCAGGCTGCAAGAGGAAGCGGGAAATTCCACGGGACGATGATCCCGACCACGCCAAGTGGTTCGCGGAAGGTGACGTCGATGCCTCCTGCGACTGGGATCGATTGGCCCAGAAGGCGTTCGGGGGCGCCGGCGTAGTAATGGAAGGTATGAGCGACGACCTCCATCTCCCCTCTGGCGTCGGCAATCGGCTTGCCCACGTTTCGTGACTCGAGTCGAGCAAGGTCCTCCAGATGGCTGGTGACCAGATCGCCGATGCGCGCCAGGATCTGGCTTCGAGCCGTCGGTGCGACGGATCGCCACGCACCTGCAGCCGCCTTTGCGGACGAGACTGCGATATCGACGTCCGCGGCGGTCGCCTCGGGCACCTCGGCCAGGACGGCCTCGGTCGCGGGTTCGAGCACACGAAGCGTTCCTGGTGGAGCCACCGCCGCCTCCTCTCTTGGGGCCGCGGCCGCGGCGAACAGACCTTTGCAGCGGAGAGCTGGATAACCGCTGTCTCTCACCGTGTCGATCGAACGCCAAGCACCGCACCCTTGCTTATGGACCTACTCTAGGTCATAATGTCCTTTTGTTGACGGTGTCAAGGGCTGACCTCAGGGGGGCGCGTGAAAGTCGACTCGTCTACGAGCAAGGTCCTGCTTCCGGTGGCTGGACATCCCTACCCGATGGCAGTACGTGGAGAGGGAGTCTGGGTCGAGGACATCGACGGGCAGCGATATCTCGACGCCATGAGTGGTGGCTCGATGGCAGCCACCATCGGGTATGGCCGTCACGAGGTGGTGGAGGTCGGCAAGGCTCAAGCGCTCGCCGTCGCCCATGTGCACAACGAGCGGCTCACCAACCTTGCGCAGGAGCGACTGGCCGATCGGCTGGTGCAGGTGGCGGGCGAGGACTTCACTCGGGTTCG
>JAJZJY010000832.1 GCA_021809885.1 Actinomycetes bacterium | reverse complement strand
GAGCGCCGGCCGCAGTCGGGGGGCCACATGCGCCATGCGCGCCTCGAACGACTCCGGTCCGTGCCAGTGCGATGCGGGCGACGGAACGACTCCCAGGTGGAACAACACCCGATGCGCGGCGCTCAGCGCAGCTCGGTAGTGGCCCCATCCCTGACCGGTGAGCTCCTCGCGGCGCTCACAGACCTCGACGAGCTCGTCGAGGTCAGCCACGCTCAGGCGATCGAGAGGGCGGCCGGTCTGGATGAGAAGGCGCCCGACTGACTGTGAGGTGAGGGCACGCGCAGCGCTTGGGTCGGTGTGTAGCCGATGCCCTCGGCGGAACCGTGCCATGTCCGCTTCGAGCTGCGTAATCCAGCGATCCCGGACATCTGATCCGGCGGATCCCGGACAGTCGTTCCGGTTGATCCCGGACGGCTGGGGGTGTGGCGCTGGTTGTTCGGTTGTGGATCGGCGTTTCTATTATGTCGGGGGCGGCGAGTGGTGGAGCCTGGGCCGGACGGCGGGTCGGTGGTGGTCGCGGGGGCGCCGGCCGGTCGAGGTTCACGTCGCCGGCACTGCCGTCGTGGCCGGCGCCTGGCGCCTCCGGCCCGGCAGCGATAAACGTGACGGTGATGGCGACGGCGACGGCGAGCAGCGGGCGCCATGCGATGAGGCCGACGAGGGTCATGTGGGGGGCTGGCGAGCTCGCATGGACGGGCCTTTGAGGGTGACGCGGTGGGCGGCTTGGAGGGCCCGGTCGGTGATCGCCTCGGCGAGGGTGGGATCGGCCATGGCGGCGATCCAGGTGTCGGGTGGTAGTTGGCTGACCACCGCCACCGAGCGCCGCCCGGCGCGTTCTTCGAGCACTTCGAGCAGGTCCCTGCAGGCGTCGACGCCGGCGGGGGTGAGCAAGAAGTCGTCCAAGACGACCAGGGCGGGCCGGGCGATCGAGCCGAGGGTGCGGGCGTAGCGACCGTCGGCCCGGCCGAGATGGAGCTCGTCGAGCAGGCGTGGGGTGCGCAGGTAGATCGCGGTGTGCCCGGCGCGGATCGCCGCGTGGGTGAGCGCGCACGCGAGCCAGGTTTTGCCGACCCCGGTCGGGCCGGTGAGGACCAGGTTGTGCCCGTTGGCCACCCATCCTCCTGTGGCGAGGGAGGCGACAGCGGGCCGCTCCAGGCCCCGGGGGGCCCGCCAGTCGATGTCTTCGGGCACAGCGGAGGGGTAGCGCAGCTTGGCCGCTTTGAGCCGGGTGGCGACCCGGCGGGTGTCGCGGGCGTCGGCCTCGGCCTCGACGAGCAGGCCGAGGCGGTCGGTGAAGTCGAGGCCGGCCCACGGGCCGCCGGGATGGTCGAGCTGGTCGGCGAGACCAGCGGCCATCGCGGACAGGCCCAGCTCGGTGAGCTTGGTGATGGTCGGGTTGGCAAGCATCTACGCCCCCGTCCCGGCCGCGGCCCCAACGTCGACGGCGCAGCGGGCAGTGCCGCTGGCGGTCTCGCCGGCGGTGCCGTCGCTGGCGGTCTCGCCGGGGGTGCCGGGCTCGGCCCAGTAGCCGGGGCCTCGGAGGTTCTCATGGGTTGGTGGCGCGGGCAGTACCTCGGCGGGTCGCAGCGGCACCCGATCGAGGTTGCCGGCCAGGATCGACTTGACCGAGCTGTAACTGATCGCCCCGACGGCGAGCGCCCGGGCGCACGCAGCGTCGAGACGCTCAGGGCTGTGACACCGTCCCAGGCTCATCAATCCCAGGCAGGAACGGTAGGCGTGCTCAGGGTGGCCCTGGGCGGCGAGCAGCGCCTCGGCCAAAGCGGCGACCGACGGGCCGGCGCTGCCCGCCCAGGCGACCAGCCGCGACGGGGTCCACTCGGCGTGCGCCCGGTGCGACGCAGGCATGTGAGCCACCTCGGTGACATAGCGCCGCTGGCCCCACTCCCGGGCGTGCACGGCGACCCGGCGCCCACCGTGGTAGACCTCGACAGTCGCCCGGGTGGCCCGGATATCGACCTTCTGGCGGACCAAGCGGAACGGCACCGAGTAGAACCGGTGGTCAAAGGCGACGTGGTAGTCGATGCTCACCGTCGCTTTCTTCCAGCTCGCCAGCTCGTAGCGTCCCGCCGGCAGGGGGCGCAACGCTGGGGCCTCCAGCTCGGCGAACAGCTCGTCCCGGCTGGTCGGCTGCCCCCGAAACGGCCGGGCGTTCAGGTTGGCCACCTCAGCGGCGATCGCCTCGTTCAACTCGGCCAGAGAGAAGAACCGCCGGTGGCGCAGCGGGGCGAGCACCCAGCGTTGCGCCACCTGCACACCCGCTTCGACCGCGGCCTTGTCGGTCTTATCACGAATTCGTGATAAGAAAGACTATCCCGAGTAATTGGTTATCCCGAGTATACGTCGTTTCGGGCGTCTGCTGGAGCGGGCCGGCACCCATTCCTCGGGATAACCGTTCGCCAGGCTACGTTGCTCGTGTCTGTTGGTTCTCTCTTGGAGGTATGGGCAATGGGTGTGTGTGTCGGCGAAGCGGTCGCGCAGGCCGATGTTCTGGTCAGCGGGGTCGGGTATGCGCCCTCGACGCTGTGGCAGTACCGGTGGGCGTGGTCGCAGATTGAGGAGTTCTGCTCCCGGCAGGGAGTGACCGAGCTGACCGATGAGGTGGTGGCCTCGTTCCTCGGGTTCGTGACTGCAGAACAGCGGGCGGGGCGGTGCAAGGAGTGGAGGCGAAAACTGTTGCGCAGGGCAGTGTTGGTGCTCTTCGTGACGGCCACGACC
>JAJZJY010000831.1 GCA_021809885.1 Actinomycetes bacterium | reverse complement strand
ACCTGCCAGTCGCCGCCGCCGAGGTCCTCTGCCTCGTAGGAGAAGCCCTGCGACGAGAGCACCCCCTCCAGGGGCACCGGCTCGAACGGCGCCAGGACCACCAGCTCCTCGCCATCTTCGAGGGCGCCGGCCGCCGCCATGATCGTCTCGAACGGCTCCTCGCCCGACGCGATGATCGGGCGAGCGTCGACGGTTGCCATTTCGGCCTCCCTTGTGGGCACCCGGGGAGCACCGGAGTGGCCCTGTTGTTCTGGTCTTGACTAGAACTTATCAGCCATGTGGTGCTCTTTGGAAGCCCGGCCCCTGCCGTAAAACCATCGGCGGCGCAGCGACGCGGGAAGCCGCGTGCCGCTCCCGCGCGTCCCGATGTCGCGAGTGGCGCGATGAGCGGCCCTGCGGAACCCGACGAGACCGACTCGATCCCGGCGCCGAGCTTCGAGGTCGAGGTGGTCCTCGCCGACCAGGGGGGATCGGCCGCCCCTGGCGTACGGGGTCGGCGAGCGACGCCAGCGGCCGTGCTCGAGACGCTGGCCGCTGAAAATCTGTTCTTTGCTAGAGATACACTGAGGGCGTGGAGGATCCGAGGGTGTCAACGGCCGAACAGTCGGGGCCCCACGTCATTCGCCTCCTGCCACGCCGGGGGTTGCCAGCGTGGCCGGAGGCGGCAGTGAGGGCGGTGATCGACGAAGCGCCCGACACAGTCACCTTGCGCCTCCGGCTCGGCGATGCGACCGGGCTCCTCCCCGGCCAGCACTCCATCGATGGAACGGACGCGGACGCCCAGAGCATCTCGGCGTTGCTGTGCACGCTGCTGAGCGACAACGACGACGACGACGTGATCGAAGGCACGGTGCTCTTCGACCCCGGGATCGGCCCCTTTCGCCCCGACTCCCAGATGACGCTCAGCGAAGCGGTGCAGTCCATGGCGTCGCCGCTCGCTGGCGCAGGCGACGGGAACAACGATGCATAGCAGCAGCGGACCTCGAGCCGCGAGCGTCTCGGGCTCGTGGGCTGGCCGGCCGCCGGGGGTACCTGGCGCGGTGCCGCCGCCGTCGGTGCCACTCTCGTTCCTGGCGGCGGCGTCAGCCGGCCTCGTCGCCTGCGGCGCCGCCTGGGTCTGGGCCCGGACCGCGGCCGTCACGGAACCGAGCGCCGATCGGGTGGTCGCCGCCGTGCACTTCGGCGTGCTCGCCACCTTGGCCATGGGCGTCCTCGGCGCCACCCACCAGTTCACCCCTGTCATCACCGGCCGCCCGCTGCGGTCGGTCCTCTTGGCCCGAACCACGTTCGTCGTGTGGCTGGCGGCGGCGTGGCTGCTGCCGCTCGGGATCGGCCTGGAGCAACCCGGCGTGACCGCCGCTGGCGGGGGTCTCGCCCTGGTGGGCCTTCTCCTGCTTGCCTGGAACCTCGCCGCGCCGCTGTCAGTGCGAGGCAAGGGCGCCCCGGTCACCGCACTCCGCCTCGGTCTCGTCGGCGCGGCGGCGACCACGCTCCTCGGCACCACCTTCGTCGGCGACCGGCAAGGACACTGGTTCGCCCTCTCGGGTCACGTCGACCTGGCAATGGGTGTGCTCGGCTTGTTCGCGTGGCTCGGGGTCACCTACATCGGCGTGGCCCAGAAGCTGTGGCCCATGTTCATGCTGGCACACCTTCCCGGCACGAACCGCTCTGCGACGGTGGCGGTGTGGGGCACCTGGCTCGGCGCAGCCGTGCTGGCCGGCGGCCTTGCCCACGGGGCTCCCGGTGCCGAGTGGGGCGGCGCAGCGGTGCTCGCCGTCGGGCTCGGCGCCCACCTTGCCTCGCTGTGGACGCATCTGCGTCATCGCCGCAGGAAGGCCGACCTGCACCTGGCCTTCGTGGTGACCGCCGCAGCGTGGCTGGTCGTCGCCGCCGGCCTCGCCCTGGCCGGGGCGCTCCTCCTCCCCCACCACTACCGCCTGGGCGTCGCTCTCGTCGCCGCTGCCATGGTGGCCTGCGGCGGCTGGCTGCTCGAGGCGCTCGTCGGCCACGCCCACAAGGTCGTGCCGTTCATCGTGTGGTCGCTGCTGCGCTCGCACGGCTCGCCGAGCGGTCCGTCGGGCAAGCCGCTCATGTTCGCCGACCTCTACCACCACGGCTGGGCTGCAGTCACCTACGGAACCGTCACCGTCGGCACCGCCGCGCTGTGCGCCGGCTTCGCCGCGTCGTGGTCGATGGCGACCGCAGCAGGCGGGGTGCTCTTGGCCGCGACCGGCGTCCTCGCTGCCGCCAACCTGTCGGCGCGCCCCCTGCACCTGCGCACCGCCGTATCGGCGGGCACGGTTGTTCCGGCTGCCGCCACTACCCAGCGGACCGAGACTGCCGCCGACCGCTTGATGTGACCTTCGGGGATCAGGTGCGGTCGAGCCCGGCTCACATGACCGTCGAGCAGGCCGCGTGTCGCAGATCGGCGCCGCACCAGCCTCCCCTCTCTCGCTCCTTTCGCCGCGCTCCTGGTGGCCGGCCCGCCGGGCGCGCGGCGAGGCTCTGCGCTCGCCCGGGCGTACACCGCTCCAGATGCCGTCCTCGGGGTTGGCAAAGCGCGCGTCGGTGACGCAGTGCAGCCGCACTTCGCAGTGCGCACACCCGCTTGGCCGGAGCCGCCTGGACGACCGCTCTTTTCGGCGGATGAGCGAGACCAAGCAGCCCCGTGCGAGATCGGGATCGTCCCGCAGTGGTCGGAGAAGGAGCAGGGGATGACGCCGCCTCGGCGAGGCGGGTTACCGGC
>JAJZJY010000830.1 GCA_021809885.1 Actinomycetes bacterium | reverse complement strand
CCAGGCCGTCGCCACCGATCCGGGTGTCGACGTCGTCGTCGAAGTGATGGGTGGGATCGAGCCGGCGCGGCGGCTCGTGCTCGACGCGCTGGAGGCTGGTAAGCCGGTGGTCACGGCCAACAAAGAGTTGCTCGCCAACTGTGGGGCCGAGCTGTTCGAGGCGGCATCGGCTGCCGGCGTGGACCTGCTGTTCGAGGCTGCGGTGGCCGGCGGTGTCCCGCTGATCCGCCCGCTGCGCGAGTCACTCGCTGGTGAGCGGCTCCGCCGGGTGCTCGGCATCGTCAACGGCACGACCAACTTCATCCTCTCCCGGATGGCCGAACGAGGTGTCGCCTTCCAGGACGCCCTGGCCGAAGCCCAGAGTCTCGGCTACGCGGAGCGTGATCCCACCGCCGACGTCGAAGGATTCGATGCAGCCGCCAAGGCCGCCATCATCGCGAACGTGGCGTTTGGCGCTCGAGTGGTGGCCGGCGACGTCGACCGGGAGGGGATCGCAGGCATCACCCCCGACGACATCACTGCCGCCCGGCGCCTCGGCTTCGTGATCAAACCGCTCGCTGTCGTCGAGGAGACTGATGCGGCCGTCGCGGTGCGCGTCCATCCGGCCATGGTCCCGCTCACCCACCCGCTCGCATCGGTGCGCGACTCGTACAACGCCGTGTTCGTCGAGGGGGATGCCGTCGGGCAGCTGATGTTCCTCGGACGGGGGGCCGGCGGCCCGCCGACGGCCAGCGCCGTACTCGGTGACCTGCTCGACGCAGCCCACAACCTCACCGCCGGCGGCGCTGGTCGCACCGTCTCGCTGCGCGACGTGCCGCGCCGCTCCATCGATGAGTTGACCTCCGCCTACTACCTCACCCTGGACGTCGCCGACCGCCCAGGCGTCCTGCACGCCGTTGCCGGCGTGCTGGGCGCCCGGTCCGTTTCGGTGCGGTCGATGGAGCAGGAGGGCGAGGACGACGGCGCGCGGCTGGTGTTCGTCACCCATCCGGCTCTCGAGCGGGACGTGCAAGCGTGCCTGCACGAGCTCGGGGCCCTGGAGTCGGTTCGCCGGATCGGCACCCTCATCCGGGTCGTCGGCGAGTGATGGCACCCTGGCGGGGGCTGATCGAGGCGTACCGGGCGTTCCTGCCGGTCAGCGAGACGACTCCTGTCGTGACCCTGCTGGAGGGCTCCACACCCCTCATCCAAGCGCCCCGTCTGTCGGCAAGGACGGGAGCCGACGTCTGGCTCAAGGTGGAGGGGGCCAACCCGACGGGCTCGTTCAAGGACCGTGGCATGACGGTGGCCATCTCCAAGGCGGTCGAGGCGGGCGCCAAGGCGGTCGTGTGCGGCTCGACGGGTAACACGTCGGCGTCGGCGGCCGCCTACGCTGCTCGCGCCGGGCTCGCCTGTGCCGTCCTCATCCCGGACGGCTACATCGCCCTCGGCAAGCTGGCCCAAGCCCTCGTGCACGGCGCCAAGGTCCTGCAGATCCAAGCCAACTTCGACGCCGCCCTCGACATCGTGCGGGAGTTGGGCGAGACCGCGCCCGTGACGGTCGTCAACTCCATCAACCCCTACCGGATCGAGGGTCAGAAGACGGGCGCCTTCGAGATCGTCGACGCCCTCGGCGACGCCCCGGACGTCCAGTGCATCCCCGTCGGCAACGCCGGGAACATCACCGCCTACTGGAAGGGGTACCGGGAGTACCAGGACGCCGGCCTGGTCACCAAGCTCCCGCGGATGCTCGGCTTCCAGGCCGCTGGGGCCGCCCCCATTGTCAGGGGCCACCCGGTCGACGCACCCGAGACTGTTGCCACGGCCATCCGGATCGGCAGGCCGGCGTCGTGGTACGGGGCGACGGCGGCGGCAGCCGAATCGGGCGGCGCCATCGAGGCGGTGACCGACGAGGAGATCCTTGCCGCTTACCGGTTGCTCGCAGCCGAGGAGTCGGTGTTCTGTGAGCCGGCGTCAGCAGCGTCGGTGGCGGGTCTGTTGAAGCACGAGTTGCCGCCCGGGACGACGGTGGTGTGCGTGCTCACAGGCCACGGTCTGAAGGACCCCGATGTCGCCATCGGACAGATCGCCGTGCCGCATGTGGTGGACGCCGACATCCGGGTGGTGCGCGCCGAGCTCGGGCTCTAGCAGCGGGGGTTCCGCGGGCACCCGTGACGACGGGGTCCGTTGTCCGGAGGTCACCGGGTGGCTAACCTCCCCAATCCAGCCCGGTCCGGGCGTGCGCTTCCCCGCCGGTGGCCTCCCACCAGGGCGGCCGCACCGGCCCGTGGGTGTCAGCCGACCATCCCCAAACCGCGCCGCGGCGGGCGCGTACCGCTCGCCGCGATGCCCCCAAAGAACCCAAGAGGTCAGCGATGAGCGAACCGCAGCTCGAGCGATCGGTGCTCGAGGCGAAGGAACGGGAGGAGCTGTTCGCCATCGCGAACGCCCTCGGGACACGGCCGACGAGCCGGGCCCGCAAGTCGGAGCTGGTGACGCAGATCCTGCAGGCGACCGGCGTCGAGGTGCCGGGCTCCGAGGCGGACCGCCCGCGTCGTGCCACCCGTGCCCGCAAGAGCGCTGGGCCCGAGGCGCGCCTGCCCCTCGAGGAGTCGACGCCGCCGGCTACCGCTCCCGGCCAGGTCCCGGCCCGGCCGGGCCGGGACACCACGGCCCGAGCACCGGCCGCACCGGCTGCCGACGCCCCACCGCCCGGCGCTCCATCCCGGCCCGAGCCGCCTGAGGCGGTCGTCCCCGCTGCGCCCAC
>JAJZJY010000829.1 GCA_021809885.1 Actinomycetes bacterium | reverse complement strand
ATGTGCGAGTTCCTCCGCTTCGGTGCCCGTCACGAGCTGGTCGACGCCGCGCTGGTGGACAGGCTGTTCGAGCCGCGGTTCTTGAAGTTCTTGCCGGCGGGGTTCGAGCCGGGCGAGGACGGCCAGCAGCGCAGCATCCGCTCCCGGCTGCTGCGCTTCGCCGTCGCCGAGGAGCCGTTCAGCTTCATCGAGCCCGAGCGGGTCGATGATCTGGTCGCCGCAGCGGGGAACGTCAGGGATCGGTTCTTGGTGACCCTCGTGGCGATGACCGGGCTGCGCATCGGCGAGGCGTTGGGGCTCCACCGAGCCGACATGCACTTCCTGTCCGATTCCCGCACGCTTGGCTGCAAGATCGTCGGCCCACACCTCCACGTGCGGCGCCGGCCGGACAACCCCAACGGGGCACTGGCCAAGTCGCGCTTCTCCCGCTCGGTCCCCGTCGCAGAGGCCGCCGTGAGCCTCTACGCCGACTACGCCCACGAGCGCCACGCTTGCCTCGGGGATGCCGACGTTTCGCCTCTCGTGTTCGTCAACCTCTACCGGGCGCCCTTGGGCGAGCCGCTTCGCTACCCCAACGCAAAGGAGATGTTCGACCGGCTGGCACGGCGGACCGGGCTCGTGGTGCGCCCCCACCTCTTGCGCCACACCGCCGCGACCACGTGGCTTCGCCAGGGCACCCCGCGCGACACGGTCCAGGCCCTGCTCGGCCACGTGAGCCCGACCTCGATGCAGTCGTACTTCCATCCCAACGAGGCGGACAAGCGTGCCGCGGTGGAGCGGGGCGCCGAGTGGGCGGAGGGCAAGCGGTGAGCGCGATGAGCGAGATCGCCGAGACGATCAGCCGGCTGGACGCCGCGCTCAACCTCGACGCCTGGCGCGCCTACCTCAGCGCCAGCCTGGCACCCGTTGGGACCTGGCGGCCCGATGAGTTCGATCCCGAGCGCTGGCTGTTCACCGGCGACCCCGACAATCCGATGACCACCACGTGTCGCTGCCGGACTCTGGCGTGTCCGACGGTGGTCAACAGCCGCTCGTTCTGCGGACGGTGCCGCGAAGCGCTGGCGGGAAGCGGCTTGGACGAAGACGAGTTCGCCCGCACCTACCAGCCCACCCTGGTCGTCCAGCGTCTCACCGGGGAGCCCTGCGTGGTCGTCCGAGACGGGGTGCGCTGCAAGCGTCGCTCGATCAGCCACCGGAGCGGCTTGTGCCAGGCGCACACGAGCCGCTGGATCAACAGCCGCGACCGGCTCGGCGTAACCCTCGAGGAGTGGTGCAGCAGCGTCGCCCGGCCGCTGCCGGCCATGCCGGAGTGCGTAGTGGCCGGCTGCCACAACGACGCCCGGCGCGCAGAGGCGGTCTGCCGCGGCCACTTCCTTGCGTGGCAAGCCGAGCAACGACGAGGCGGGCCCGTCGAGCCGGCCGGGGTGTGGGCCCCCCGGCAGCGACCGCTCCTGGCCGCCCACCAGTTCAGCCTGGACGACCTTGCGCCGCTTCCTCGGATCGAGCTGCTCTACGCCCTCCAGCAACGAGACCGCCAGGGCCATCGGTTGAGTCCCCAGGCGGTGCGGGGCCTGGTGGGCGCCTGGGGAGACCTCGACGCGCTGGTCACCACGCCAACCCATGAGCTGATCGCCCGGGCCGGCAGGTCGGCCGGCTACCGCACCTACGCCGGCTGGGTCGGTCGCATCCTCGGCTTGAAGCTCGAAGCATTCAATGGGATCGTCCATACCGAACGGGACGTCTGGGATTGCCTGGCCCTGGACCTGGAGATCCCACGACCCGGGGTCCGACCGAACCAATCGGTGCTCGACTTCACCCCGATCACCCAGCGCTGGTTGCGCGAGGCCACCAAGGCGTGGGTGGCCACCGTGCGCCCCGAGACCTGGCACGTGCAGCGCACCATCCAGGCGGCGACCCTCACCTCCTGGGCCCTCGAGGGCCGGCCAGGAGGCGGCCACGACGAGACGGCGTTGCGCTTCGCCGACCTCGACGCCGTCTTCAGGTCGATCAACGCGGCGGTCACCGGCGACGGCCGCCTCTACGACGCCCGCTACCGCCGGGGCCTGTGGGCGAGCTTCCACGCCGTGATCGACCTGGGCCGGGCGACCGACATTCTCGATGGGCTGCCCGGCGTCTTCAGCCGGCACGCCTCGCACTCCATCGGCCACACCGATCCCAACGAGGGCCACATCGGGAAAGCCGTCCCCGAGACGGTCATCGCCCAGCTCGACGCGCACTTGGACCTCCTCGGCGTCGACGGCAACTACGGGAGGATCTGGTCGCCGGCCGACACCAACGCCCTGTTCGCCACCGCCTACCAGGTCCTTCGCGACACCGGCCGGCGTCCCGGCGAGGTCGTCTCGCTCCGCACCGAGTGCCTGGAGCGTGACGGGGACGACTGGGCCCTCGTTTACGACAACCACAAGAAGCGCCGGCTGCGCCGGCGCCTGCCGATCACCGCAGCCACCGCCAGGATCATCCAGGCCTGGCAGGTGCGCCGGGGCGGGATCGACCTGCCTCAGTGCGCCGAGGGCTGGCTGTTCCCCGCCGCCCGGGAGTCGTCGGGCGCCGGGCATCTGACCACCATCCGGCTCTCCCAGGCGCTGCGTGCCTGGGTGGACGCCATCCCCGAGCTCATGAGCGACGTGCCTGGCCCCGACGGCCAACCCCAGGCCTTCGACCGCCTCGCCGTCTATGCCTACGCCTTCCGCCACTCCTACGCCCAGCGCCACGTAATGAGCAGAGTTGTCGTTGA
>JAJZJY010000828.1 GCA_021809885.1 Actinomycetes bacterium | reverse complement strand
AGCCCGCGCCCGACGGGCTGTACTGCTCCACCCATCGCCGGGTGATCGACCGGTTGGGCGTGTCGAGCGCGAGCCAGCCGCCGGGGCGCAAGATGCGGCGCGCTTGTTTCAGTATGACGTCGGCGTTGCCGGCAGGGACGTGCTCGATGGACTGACCGGAGAAGACCATGTCGAAGCTGGCGTCGGGGTACCGGTCGAGGTCTGCCATCGAGTGGTAGGCGTAGCGGACGAGACCACGGCCGACGTCCACGTCCTGTCGCAGGCCCCCCTTATTGTAGCTCTGATGGCGCTCGTCGGGTGGGAGGTCGACGACGAGCAACTCGTCGAAGGGGTACGGGTATCCCATGGTGACCAGGGCACCGTGCTCATGGTGCAGGTTGGTGCCCCCGAGGTCCATGATCCGTCGAGCCGGGGGGAGGGACCGCACCCAGTCGCAGCGGCTCCGGTGGAGGGACTCGCCGAGGCTGGTGCTCGCGGCCAGGACCCGGAACTCGTCGGAGTCCATGATCTTGCGACCCAATTGCTCCACCGACAGCTCGCCCGACCTGAGTTGCGGCAGCCAGGATCGGGCGTGCGGGTCGGGGGGGCGTTGCAGGAGAGCGCGGTAGGCGACGTCGAGGATGACCCATGGCTGGCCGGTCATCACCCGCCGGGCCAAGGAGAAGGCGCGGGTAGCCGAGCGATGGTAGAAGCTGCTGAGTGCCTCTCCGGTCATGGCCGACCGGTAGCAAGGAGCAACCCGCACGCGTGCTCCCGCAAGGATCGGGGACCATGCTCCCGGGAGGGTCCGCCGCCCCGCCGGAGGTAGGTCTGCATCGACAAGGTCGGCAGCCTACGAGGCCGTCGTGGCGGTGTTTGCTCGCCTGAGCCAGGGATGCACCAAGGACAGTGAAGGCAAAGGCAATGCCATCAGCAACGGGGGCGTCGGCTGTCACCGACGGCAGGCACCGCCGGCTGTCACCGACGGTGCCTGCATCTGCCTGCCGATCGGACGTTCAGGACGTTCACCAGGATTCCGACGGCACCTCCAGCGCCATCTGCTCGAAGGCGCCGGTCAACCGGCGATAAGCGTCGGTGTCCACACGGTCCCGGACGGCGGCAAGCAACCCCTCGAAGGGCGCCGTCTCGCCCATGGTCCACCGGGCGTACATGCCGTCGTCCATCCAGTCCGCCAGCAGCGGTGGGCACAACTCGCTCAGGGACCCGTTGGCGACGGTCGCCCGCCGCAGCTCGCCCCAGGTCCAGATCTGGGGGGCGCGCTGCACGACGGTCTCCAGCGCGCAATCCGGCAGCCCGGCACCGCCGTCGAGGATGAGGACGTGGCTGGCCGGGTGCAGGCACAGCACCTCGGACCAGTGGAGGCGGCCGCGGTGGCGGTGGCGGCCGCGGGCGGTGGCGAGGATGGCGCCGAGCCAGATGCACGCAAGCAACTCGGCCGGGTCCCGCTCCTCCGGCGGGGTCGGCAACTCCAGGCACCGGAGGAGGATGTCGACCATCCTGCCCCCGGTCGGCTGCCGGGCGCCCACGCCCTCGCCGGCATCCAGCCGTGCCACCATCCGGCCCTGGCGGTCCACCGCCACGACGAGCGAGACCGCAGCGGGCTTCATGGAGTCCTCGTCGGCCGGCCACCTGAGCGGACGGCCCCTGTCGTCGCAGGCAGTCGCCGCTCCCGAACAGACCACGACGAGTCGCTCGACGTTGCGGGGAGCGGTCCAACCGAGCAGCGACGCTGCCGGACGAACCTCCCACAGATCCGGTCCGCCGGGCAGGTCCGGTCCGTAGCCGAGGGCACAGGACTCCCCGCCGGCGCCGAAGAGGCGGAGCTCGCCGTCGATGTGCAGAAGGAGCTCGGCGAGGTCGCAGTCAGGCTCGGGCTGCACCCCTTGCGGGGCGTGGCCGGCGCCGCCCGCCGGCGGAGGGGTCGAGGAAGTTACGGTCATGGTTGGGGCTCCTTCTCCCGTGTGGCGTGTCACCGCAGCGCTCCGGCAGTGCCGGACCAAGGTCGGAGGGGGAGGGCCCGAGCCCCGAGATCGTCAGGGACCCCGACGAGGACCATACGCCGAGGGTGTGACCACCCACCCGCAGGTCGCCGGCAGGGGGTGCCGCAGGTCGCCGGCAGGGGGTGCCGCAGGTCGCCGGCAGGGGGTGCCGCAGGTCGCCGGCACACCGGTGACAGCCCGCCCCATCGGCGGGCGTCCGTTCTCAGCCGCGAGGCATCGCCGGGAAGGCGAGCCGGACCCCGAGGTGGTCCGGGCCCGCCACGACTGCCCCGTCGACGCCGACCGTGCTCAGCACGGCGAGCACCTGGCGGGCGTCCTCGAGCGCTGCGGGAGCGCCGTCGAAGGCCTCGCAGGTGACGGCGACGTGCAGGACGCCGCCGTCCTGGCGCAGCTCGACGGTGTAGTGGTCGCAGCGGCGTACGACCGTCGCGAGCAGGCTTCGCAGGCCTCGCAGCAGCAAGAGGGCGTCGCCTGGAGCCGGCTCGCTGCGGAGCGCGGCGATGAGCTGCCCGGGCGTTCCCGCTTCTTCACGGATCCGGATGATCTCCCGCTCGACGTCGCGCTCGACCCCGCCGGTGGCTGCGGCGGGCGCGGTGCTGAGTGCCGCTTCGTCCCGGGCCGCCCACCGGTACTCGAGTTGCGTCAGGCCCCAGAGCGCCTCGAGCGCCCGGTCGTGGCGGTCGGCGGACCGGGCAGCGGCCGCCAGGCGCTCCGCCTCGGCCTCGAGGCCTCGAGCGTCGGCGGTGAGGCGGTCGTAC
>JAJZJY010000827.1 GCA_021809885.1 Actinomycetes bacterium | reverse complement strand
GCCCAGATCTTCGGGGCCACGAGGGACAACCTTCTGGCGGAGGTCGACGAGATCGTGGGCGCCACGTGGTTCCTGACCGATCGGGTGCTGGCGGCCGACACCACCCAGTACTTCTGAGCTGCGCACACCTCGCCCGCCGGCTGTCACGCCCTTGACGACGCGGTGGCCGACGGCGCACATTTCGATCCGCGAGCGGAAAGCGAGGGACCGCATGGACCGCATGTCACGAGATGGGATCTCCGCCGAGCCCGTCGTGCCGGCCCTCGTCGTGGACGCCTCGGGCCGGTTCTGCCCCGGACCGGTCATCGACGCGAGCGATGCCGCCCGACAGGTGGCGCTCGGTGAGGTGTTCGAGCTCATCACCACCGACCCGGGCAGCTGGCGAGACATTCCGGCATGGTGCCGGAACACCGACAATGCGCTCTTGGTCGCGGAGGCGTCGAGCGACGGTGAGCGACAAAGCGGCGAGCAGCGATACCGCTTCGTCATCCGCCGCGATCGCTGACCGCGATCGCCGTCCGGCAACTCGTCGGATCGTCAACCGCTGCCGTCGCTGGTGCAGTGGGGGTGGCCGGCAAGAGCCGGCAGCAGCCCGCCGAGCAGACACGTGCCGAGGAGTCGGGCCCATCGCTCACCGGGTCTTCTCGCTTCATCTCGTGCCGCTCGGCGGAGACAGGCCGGAACGCCGACGACGGTCAGGGACGCCGGCTCGGAGGTCTCCCCCGTGGTGACCATGGCGTTCGCAGCCGGCCAGGACGCGCCTCGGTGGCGGTGTTCAGCTGATCGCCGGGTCGTTGCTCGTGCCACCAGGAACGGGCAAGGCGGGCCGGTGCTCCTCGCTCATCGAGGACCGCTCGGCCCGAAGCTGGTCGACCTCGGCTCGAAGGCGCGCTACCTCGTGGTCGGGTGTGGAGGTGACGCCGGCCTGGGTGGCGGTGCCGTTCGACATCGAGGAGCATCCGCTCATGCCGCTCATGCCACCCGACGCCCTGTTCCCTGACATGGCTCGCATCATGAGCAGCATCGACAGCGGGCAGATGGCGAAGAGCAGCAGCGGGAAGATCCGCCCGAAGAGGTGCGGGTCGACGGCGAGCACTGCGACGGCGACGACGGCCACGCCGATGATCACCTTGCGGTTGAGACAGTGCTTCAGCATCCGGGTCTGCCTTTCACGGGTCGCGGCACCGCCCCACGAGCACGCAGGCGAGGAGCGGATGACAACTACGATACTGTGTCGTAGATACATGGTCAAGGTGCCTGGCTGCCGGGCAGCTGGCCCTCATTGGCCCGAGGGCCTCGACGGTTCCCGACGGCAGCTGCGGCCGAGGTGATCGCGATGGGCAAGGCGAGCGTGCTGGTGGTGGACGACGAGGACAAGATCCGCGAGGTGGTGCGGACCTACCTCGAGCACGATGGCTATGCGGTGTTCCTGGCCAGCAGCGGCCAGGAAGCCTTGGAGGCGGCGGCCCGCCTCGGACCAGACCTGGTGGTGCTCGACCTGATGTTGCCGGACCTGCCCGGGGAGGAGGTGGCCCGTTCCCTGCGGGCGGTCTCCGAGGTGCCGATCATCATGCTCACCGCCAAGGCCTCCGAGGACGACCGGGTGGCCGGACTGCGCCTCGGAGCCGACGACTACCTGGCCAAGCCGTTCAGCCCCCGCGAGCTCGCGGCACGTGTCGAGGCGGTCCTGCGCCGGACCCCAGGCGCCGAGCCGGAGATCGCCTCCTTCAACGGCGGCGAGCTGCGTATCGACAAGGCCCGCCGTGAGGTCTTCGTCTCGGGCCGGTCAGTGGCCCTCACGCGCAGCGAGTTCGACTTGCTGGCGACCCTGGCGTCGCGGCCCGGGCGGGTGTGGTCGCGCTACGAGCTTGTCACCCGGGTCCAGGGCTATGACTACGAAGGCTACGAGCGCACCATCAACGCGCACGTGAAGAACCTGCGCCGCAAGCTCGGCGACGACCCTCGCTGCCCACGGTTCGTGACCACCGTCGCCGGGATCGGCTACAAGCTGGACGCGACGCCCGATGCATAGGTCGCTCGCCCTGCGCCTCACCCTTGTGGTGGTGGCGGTCGGTGTCGGGACCGCTGCGCTCATCGCGGTGGCGGTCAACCTGGCCTTCGGGGCGCGCTTCTCGAGCTACGTCTCGGCCCAGCAACAGGCCCGCCAGAGCGAGGTGGTGGCCGCGCTCACCGGGTCGTACCGTGCGCATGGCCGCTGGGACCCAAGCGCGCTGGGTTTCGTGGACCCCCTCGCCGCGATGGCCGGTGAGCAGGTGAGCATCCTCGACGCCCACGGCCAGCTCGTATGGTCGTCCGGCTCCGAGACGGGCGGGGTCATGGCCGCCATGGGCCGGGCCATGATGGGAACCGTCTCGCTCGGCCCCGCCGTCCGGGTTCCGGTGGTGGTGGCCGGGTCCCGGGTCGGCACCGCCGTCATGCGGCTGCCTGCCGCCGGGCCCTCACCCCTCGACCAGTCCTTCCGGGCCTCGGTGGAGCGGCTGCTGCTCTTCTCGGGGATTGGTGCCGCCCTGCTCGCCGCGCTCGTCGGCATCCTTCTCGCGCGTCGGGTCACCGTCCCGGTGCGCTCGCTCACCGTCGCGGCGCGCTCGCTCGCCGCCGGCCAGCGCTCGGCACGCCTTTCTGAGGACGCGCCCGACGAGCTCGGCCAGATGGCCGCCGCCTTCAACGCCATGGCCGACGCGGTCGAAGCCGAGGACGCCCTGCGCTGCAGCTTCGCCCGAGACGTCGCCCACGAGCT
>JAJZJY010000826.1 GCA_021809885.1 Actinomycetes bacterium | reverse complement strand
GCGCGTAGATAGGGGCTGTAGCCGGCTTGGAACCAGACGGTGAACAGCCCGGCGGTGGCGGCTGCGGCCAGTAGGACGCCCACGCTGAGGGCCCCGATGGCAGCAGCGGCCGGGACGGCGGCGACCGCGAGGGCTTGGCCGAGATTGGCTGCCATCATGTGATGGAGCGGGCGCGGGCTTGGTGGCGGTCGACGAGGGCGCCGACGGGCAGTCCGATGAGGACGGCGGGAAGCCACTCGACAGCTTCGAGGGCTCCGACGGCGAGCGTGGTGGCGTGCAGGCGGTCCACGGCGACGAGTGGCAGGGCCAGCGTGCTGACCATGCTGCTCAGGGCGTTGACACCCTGGCCGGCGACGAATGTCCGCAGCGGCCGCCGGGAGTGGCTCACCCGGCGTCGCGCCGGGACCGGCCCGGCTCGGCGGGTCGTGCGGTGTGGGCGGTCGCCTGCCGCTGACGCCAGGCCCGGATGGCTTCATCCGCGCTCGTAGCTGGCGAGATGGGCAGTGGGCCGCTGGCCTGGCCGAGACGGTCACGTACGGCCCACTCGGGCACGCCGCCGGCGAGGAGTCGGGCGGCGTGGTGCAGGCGTAGCTCACCGAGCGCCAACTCCGCCCCAGCCCGGGCGGTGTAGCGCTTCCAGCGCTCCAGCGCGGACTGGTAACGCAGCGGGGTGGACCTGCCCGGCGCGCAGAACAACGGCCCCGCGCTCCGGCCGGTCGCTCGGATCCAGTGGGTGAACCGCAACTGCAGTTCAGGGTCGTCGATCAGCACCTGGCGGGAGGCGCCGCCCCAGCCCCGAACGGCGAGGTGGCCGGTCGACGCGTCGAAATCCTGATCGACGCCGGCGCCCCGATCGAGGAGGTAGCCGACCTGCTCGGCGACGACCCCCATACCATCTACCGGCACTACCGCCACCGGGTCCGGCCCGTCGTCACCACCGCTGCCGAACGCATGGAGCGACTGCTCGGCGCCGCCGGCGACCGGCCGTTACCGTCAATGCCCCGAATCCTTCGCGCACGGGGCTCGTCCGGACTGCTGCACCGGCCACCCTTCCGGCGCAAAACCCCTGGTCAGGGAGTGGAGGCGATGGGAATCGAACCCACGAACCTCTTGCATGCCATGCAAGCGCTCTACCAACTGAGCTACGCCCCCAGGTGGCCCTGGAAGGCTATCAGGTGACGCCCAGCTGGTGGCGCAGCATGCCCATGACCCTCGCCGGAGGAGGCCCAGACCAACCCTATAGGACCAGGTGTCCACGAGGCATCGGTCGACGCCGCCCGCAGTTGTTCCACCCCGGAACCCGGCTCGCTACGTGGTCGTGCCGCTGGCAGGGCCGGTGCTGCTGGTCGAGCTCGCCGGCTTCGCTCACCTCGCCGCCGGGTTGGAGACCGTCGGAGACATCCGGCCGGCGCGCACTGCGACCTACGTCTCCGCCGGCGACCACGTCGCGGATGGCAAACGGGCCTGGGCCCGGCAGGCTGGTGACGCCGTACGCGGCACCGGCGGGGATGACCATCGGGGTCGAGCGGGTCAACGCCGGCGCCGCCATCGCCCTCGCCGGACAAGGCGGCAGGGGAGGGCCCCTGGACGGCTCGGTACGCTGCGGGGAATGGCCACCGAGACCGAGCAGGCCCGCACGGACGGGGACGCCCCGCCGTACCGCTACACGGGCGCGCTCGCCGCCGAGATCGAGGCTCGCTGGCAGGCGCGCTGGGCGGCGGAGAAGACGTTCGTCGTGCCCCGCACGACCGAGCCGGGGCCGGCCGGCAAGTTCTTCCTGATGGACATGTTCCCGTACCCCTCCGGCGAGGGCCTGCACGTCGGCCACCCCCTCGGCTACATCGCCACGGACATCTACGGCCGCTACCTGCGGATGACCGGCTGGCGGGTGCTGCACACCCTCGGCTACGACGCCTACGGCCTGCCCGCCGAGCAGTACGCCATCGAGACAGGCACCGATCCCCGTTCGACGACGGAGGCCAACATCCGCCGCTACCGGGCGCAGATCGCCCGCCTCGGCCTGGCCCACGACCCGACGCGGTCGGTGGCGACGACCGACGAATCGTTCTACCGCTGGACGCAGTGGATCTTCCTCCAGATCTATGACGCCTGGTACGACGAGGTAGCAGGGAAAGCCCGCCCCATCGCCGACCTGGCAGCCGCTTACCATGCCGGGGAGGTCGCCACTCCCGACGGCCGGCCGTGGGTGGAGCTGTCCACCGGCGAGCGGGCCGACGCCATCGACGCCCGCCGGCTGGCCTACCGGGCCAGGGTGCCTGTCAACTGGTGCCCGGGCCTCGGGACCGTGCTCGCCAACGAGGAGGTCACAGCCGACGGGCGCTCCGAGCGTGGCAACTTCCCGGTGTTCCGCCGGGAGCTGACCCAGTGGATGATGCGGATCACGGCGTACGCCGAACGGCTCCTCGAGGACCTCGACCACCTGGACTGGCCGGAGTCGGTGAAGACGATGCAGCGCAACTGGATCGGCCGCTCGCAGGGAGCGTCGATCGACTTCCCGCTGCGGGGAGCCGGCGCCGCCATCCCGGTGTTCACCACCCGGCCCGACACGCTCTTTGGTGCGACGTACATGGTGGTCGCACCGGAGCACCCGCTCGTGGACACGCTCGTCGCCGATGCGTGGCCGGCGCCGGCGCCGCAGTCGTGGACGGGCGGCCACGCCACCCCGCTCGAGGCGGTGGCCGAGTACCGCTCCCGGGCGGCGGCGGCGACGACCGAACGGGACCGCCAGGCGGAGGCCCGCCC
>JAJZJY010000825.1 GCA_021809885.1 Actinomycetes bacterium | reverse complement strand
GCGGCGCCCTCGACGACGGCGGCGACCGCCTCGGGGTCGACGGCTGCCACCGCGAGGGTGGTGGCCGCCGCTTCGACCTGGCTGGCGGCGCGCGCCAGGGCGGCACCCGCCCGGCGGAGCACGTCAGCGTCCACGGCGCCCGGCTCGCCGACGCCGAGGGCGATGATGCTCGAGCCGTCGTCGGCCGGCACCGCCTGGGACTGGCCCGGCTTGCCCTCGAAGCCGCACCGGCGGAGGAACCCGCTGTCGAGCTCGGCGCCCGACCCGTCGGGCACGCTGAGGTCGGCGTAGACGGGGACGCCGAGGACTGGGGCGTCCGCGGGGACCTCAGGGGGTGCGGTGAGCTCGAGGGACATCGGGTGGCTCCTCTCAGGGTGTGGTGGTCTGGCGGGAGAGCAGCGAGTCGCCGTGCTCCTGCCAACGGGCCATGGTCCAGACGAGATCGGAGAGCCGGTTGAGGTACGGCCCTACCTGCGACGCCGGCTGGGACGGCGTGCCGGCGGCGGCATGCTCCTCGTCGGCGAGCAGGACCGCTCTCTCGGCACGCCTCACGATCGTCCGGGCCACGTCGAGCGAGGCGGCGACCCGGTCGTGGCCGGGCACGACGAAGTCGGTGAGCGGCGGGAAGCGCCCAGCGAGCTCGTCGATGCTGTCCTCCAGGGCGGCCACCATCGACGCGTCGACGCGCGTTTGCCCGTCGTGCAGCTTGGTGCGGTTGGCGGGGGCGGTGGCGAGCTCGGCCATGAGGACGTACAGGTCTCGTTCGAGTCGGACGAGGAGGGCGTCGAGCTCGGATCCGCGCTCGACCTCGGCCCGGACGGCGCCGAGAGCGGCTTGGGCCTCGTCGACGGCGCCGTTGGCGGCGATCACGGCGGACGTCTTGCGGACCCGGCCGCCGTAGAGGAGGCCGGTGGTGCCGTCGTCGCCTCGCCGGGTGTAGATCTTCATGGGCCGCTGCAGCCTACGGGTGCACGCGTCCGTCGGCGACTTCGAGCGCCCGGTCGAAGCGCAGCGACTCGAGCAGCCAGCGGTCGTGGGTGACGACGAGGAGGGTGCCGGTGAAGTCGTCGAGGGCCGCCTCGAGCTGCTCGATGGCGGGCAGGTCGAGGTGGTTGGTCGGCTCGTCGAGGACCAGGCAGTTGGTGCCGGCCGACGCGAGAGCCGCGAGCTGGGCGCGGGTTCGCTCCCCTGGAGAAAGTCCTCCCACCGGACGGCTCACGTGCAGCGACGTCAATCCGAACTTGGCGAGGGTCGAGCGGGCCTCCTCGGGCAGCACGCCGGCATCGGCCACGAACGCGTCGAGCAGCGAGGTCGACGCCCCCAGGCGCGCCCGCCGCTGGTCGAGCTCGCCCAGGCGCACCGACGGCCCGACGGTCACCCGCCCCTCGTCGAACGGGACCCGGCCGAGGATCACGCCGAGGAGCGTGGACTTGCCTCCCCCGTTGGGGCCGGTGATGGCGATGCGGTCGGCCCAGCGGACCTCCAGGTCGACGGGGCCCAGGGTCCAGGCGCCGCGGCGGGCTACAGCCCCGTCGAGGCGGACCACGAGGTCGCCGCTGCGCCCGGCGGGAGACAGGTCGAGGTGCAGCTGCCAGCCCTCCCAGGGCTTGTCCATCGTGCCGAGCCGCTCGAGGGCCCGCTCGGAGATGCGGACCTTGGACGCCTGCTTCTCGGTCCGGTTGATGCGGAAGCCGCGCTGCGCCTTGTCGTTGTCCCGCGGCTTGTTGACCGCCCGGCGGACGCCTTGCTCGGACCAGGCGCGCTGGGACCTGACGCGGGTCGCGAGGCGCTGGCGCTCGGAGCGCCACTCCTCGTAGGCGGCGCCGGCCTGGTTGCGGGCCAGGGCGCGCCGCTCGACGTACTCGCTCCACGCGCCGGCGTACTCGACGGCGCTGTGGGTGTGCTCCTCGAGCTCGAGGATCCGGGACACCGATCGGTCGAGGAACGCCCGGTCGTGGGAGACCGTCACCACCGCGCCCGGCACCGAGGCGAGGAACCGCTCCAGCAGGTCGAGCCCCTCGAAGTCCAAGTCGTTGGTCGGCTCGTCGAGCAGCAACACCTCGAAGCGGGCGAGCAGCACCGCCGCCAGCCGGGCGCGGGCCGACTGGCCGCCGGACAGGTCGGTCAGAGCGACGTCCAGCCTGCCGGCGTCGAGGCCGACCTCGGCGCAGGTCGCTTGGGCACGCGCTCGGAAGTCGTCGCCGCCGAGGGCGAGGAAATGCTCGAGGGCGTGGCTGTAGGACTCCACCACGTCGGGGTCGGCAGCCAGGGTCTCGGTGAGCCGGTCGAGGTTGTCACCGGCGGCCGCCACCCCGGTCCGCCGGGCGAGGTAGTCGAGCAGCGTCTCGCCGGGCCGGGCGTCGGGCTCCTGGGTGAGCAGTCCGACGGTGAGCGAGGCGGGGGCGCGTTGGACGATGCCCCGCTCCGGCTCGAGCTCGCCGGCGAGGACGTGCAGCAGGGTGGACTTGCCGATGCCGTTGGGGCCGACCACGCCGAGGCGGCTGCCGGCGCCGACGGAGAGCGACACGTCGTCGAGGACGACCTCGCCGCCTCGCGAGAGGGCGACTCCCTTGGCGCTGAGCACGACGGTCGACGGTACCGTCAGGCGGCGACGAAGCGAGCGGAGTTTGCGGTCACGCCGGCTCCGCCGGCATGGGAGGCAGCAAGCACGCCGGCGTCGCCTGCCGGGGCGCTCGCTTGTCAGGGCGCCGGCGCCCGCCCGGGCCAGGAGCCGGCGCCGAGCTGGCCGCCGCGCACGACGGC
>JAJZJY010000824.1 GCA_021809885.1 Actinomycetes bacterium | reverse complement strand
AGTATCTCCGCACGAGCCAGGCGACCTTCGGGCAGGGTCCGAAGTGGCGGTTCTCGGCCGACGCCGGAGACGAGCAATACGTCGCCTACATCGACTGCGATCTCGCGAATCCCGACGTTCCCGCCGGCGAAGCGAACATCGCATACGTCACCCACCCGTCGTTTCGCCGACGTGGCTTTGCGAGCCGCGCTGTGCTGCTCATGCTCGCGTTCTTGGCTGACCACACCGGTGCACGCGAGGCGCACCTCGTCATCGACGCCGAGAACGACGATTCGACCCGTGTCGCCGGTGGCGTCGGCACGTACGAGCGGGAACGCTTCGTCGGCCGCGATGGGCGAATCAAGGTGCGTTACGTCGTCGAGATCACACGGCCTTGGCAGCAGTGGTCAACGAGCACCGTCAGGCCCGCAAGGGATGCCCATATAACGCCGAGTTCGAGCACGCCTTGATGGCCGAGCGCACCCGTGACGGCCTGGTCGCCGCCCGAGACCAGGGCCGTACTGGCGGGCAGTGGCCCAAGCTCAGCCCCCGCCAGGCCAGGATCGCCCAGGACATGTACGACCAGACGGGCCCCGACGGTCGGCGGGCCGACACCGTAGCTGAGATCGTTTCCGAGTTCGGCGTCTCGCCCCCACCATCTACCGCTACCTCCAGCGCCGGCGCCGCTGACCGCCGCCGCTCAGAATCGGTAGATCTGGGACGCTATGAGACGCTGATTATGGGCACGGGTTGTGAACGCGTCCAGCGACCCTTGTGGCCGGCCATGACGCTCGTCACATAAACGGCCGTTTGTTGGACCAAGTCCGCCTAGGAACAGAGTGGATCGTCGGCCGGGGGCCCGCTCTACCCTCGGCCGCTCCCTGCGCGCTAGTGTCCATAGAGGTGGTGGGTATCGGCGCCTGCCCCCGCCAGGCCCGACTTCGATGGATCTTCTGACCACTTGGCAGCAATGACGGATGGTTGACAGCAAACCCTCCTCTCCCGCTCTGTCGCGGAGAGGCAGTGACGCAGGGGTGACGCCGCGTGTCGCCGTGGGCTCCGTCCGCGGCTGGCCTCCATGCCTCAAGACCGTCGACCACGACGCCTATCCCGGTCACTCCAGTAGGCGCTGGCCAACTCGACGAGCGAAAACAGGAACGCCCGACCGGGCGAGGGCACCAAGTACATCCTGCGGGGACATTGGCGGTTGGTGCCGATCGGCAGCCATCTCGATCACAACCGCTGTGACCTGGCCAGGGTACTCCTCGAAGAGTTCGATCAAGTAGTCGTCTGGTCGCCGGACGCTCACGCCCAACTGGGCCAGTGGCTTTGAGGGGAAGTCCCGCACGTTTCGGGTAATGACCGTCGTCGGTGCCCGCGCAGCCGCTGCTGCCGCGTGCCGACGGTCATCGGGGTCCCGGCCCGGCATCATAGGGATCAACCCCTCGTAGTCCTCGCGAGGGACATCTTGGCCTACGAAAGCGACGCGAATGTCGTCGCAGAGTTTCTCGGCCGCCTCGCGGCTACGGATCCCGCGCTCCACCCACTTGTCGGCAAGTTCTCCGAGGAGATCCTCGGTCCAGACGATCTCATGCAGAGACACCTCATCGAGGCGAAGCAGGAGATCGAGGAGCGAGATCGGATAGCAGACGTTGGTGTCCGGGAGGATCCGGCGAAGCGCCACCCGCCCTTCAGTACTCGAGCCCGGCGTCGGCCGCGTCGGCAACCACCTTGCGGATCCCCTCTCGCTTGCGAACTCGAGCCTGCTCGTGAGTAAGCAGGGCGCGTACCGGAATCTTGCGGTAGGAGCTACTGGGGAGCTGGCGGGCCGGGAGGACTCCGGCTGCGATCAGGCGGTCGACGTATTGGCGGGAGACTCCAAGTAGTCTCGCTGCCTGAGCCGGGCTGACCTCCGCCTCCTCGGGCACGATCGCGACGGTGTTTCCCTCGTCGAGGGAGCCGAGAGCAGCCAGCAGAACCCGGACCAGCGAGCGAGGTAGCTCCACGTCGTCGTTCCCCACCCGCACCCGCACGCGGGCCGCTGTCTTGCCCACGAGAGCCCGTACGGCGCGCACTTGGGAACGCTCGGCTTTGGTGGCACGGATCTCGGCGACTGCAGGCTCAGACATAGCTCCTCCTAGCAGCCACTATACGTCTTCTACCTGCCATACCTGCAACCAGGGTTAGGTGAGTAGGCCTTGATGCTCCGGCTCGCGCCCAGGGTCAGGATCGGTCTCCGGGCCCTCGACCACCTCACCGCCGTGGTCATGCTCCCCCGCTCCCGTCGCCCACCAGCTCGACCTCGAAGCCATCAGCGTCCTCGTGGATCAGGTGGTTTCGCTTGGTGTACAGGTCACCGCACAGCTTGATCGCCGCCCGGAAGCGCGCCACTTCCTGCGGGTCGCCGAGTGACGGGCCTCCGAAGTCATCGTTGGCATCGATCACCGCGAGTGCACTCTCCACCAGCCAGGTCACCGATTGGCCGGCGGCGACCACGTTGGCCCGTGGAGAGCCGAGCAACGAAGCGATCATGGCCCGCAGCGTGAACTCCACGCCAGCGGAAGCCTCGGCGATTGCTCCGAGGTGGTAGCGGCGCACCAGGCGGCGTTCGTCCTCGGGGTCCTCTCAGACCCGTCTTCACTTTCCAGCGTTAGACCGAATTCGGTCTAAAGATGGAAATAGAAGAAGAGGCACTTGCGAGGCTGGCGCACGACCTCGAGGCGGTGGCTGGCGCGGTTGCCGCGCACCCCGAAGCTGCGGCAAGGCTCGACGGTGGCGAGGACCGCCAC
>JAJZJY010000823.1 GCA_021809885.1 Actinomycetes bacterium | reverse complement strand
ACTCCATCATGGGCTCCGACCTGGATTGGAGCCCTCGGGTGGTGCCGAACCGCCACGTCAGGGCGACGAAGGGGGCTCCGTGGCGTCGGCGGACTCAAGGGGTAAGGGGTCGTGAGTCCGCAGGATCAATCCGGCCGAGGGCCGGATCGTCACCGGTCGCCGGCCGACGGCCGGTCCGCTCCGCCGTCATCGAACAGGACTTCAGCGCCGGTAGGCGCCGTATCGGCCTTCGCTGGTCGTCGGGGCTGGCGGGACCTCGATGCTCGGCTCCTGGCCGTCATGGGTCGGCTGACCGAACGTGACCGTCAGCTGTGCCGTCTCCTCGACGACCATCGGGTGCTCACCACGCCACAGGTGGCCGACGTCGGCTTCACCGGCGAGCGCCGTGCCCGAATGCGCCTCTCGGAGCTGTACGCCCTCGACGTCCTCGACCGCTTCCGACCCCAAGCGTGGGGGAAGCCGTCTCCGTACCACTGGGTCCTCGGGCCGCTCGGCGCCGCGGTCGTCGCCGCCGAGCACGGCACCGACCTGGCCGACCTGTCCTGGCGGCGCAGCCTCGCCCACGACCTCGCCGCCAGCCAACGCCTCGCCCACCTCGTCGGCTGCAACGGCCTCTTCGCCGCCCTGCTCCGCTCCGCCCGCACCCGGCCCGGATGTGCCCTCGAGGAGTGGTGGTCCGAGCGGCGCTGCGCCCGAGAGTGGGGCGAGGTCGTCCGCCCCGACGGCTACGGCATCTGGACCGAGCACCGCACCAGCCTCCCGTTCCTTCTCGAGCACGACAACGGAACCGAACGCCTTGACCGCCTCGCCCAAAAGCTCGACGGCTACGCCCGCCTCGCTGCCGAAGCGGGCCACCCCAACTGGGTCCTGTTCACCTTCGCCGGACCCCGCCGCGAGGCCGAAGCCCGCCGGGTCCTCTCCCATCCCATCGTGCCGGTTGCCACCTCGGCACGGTCGCCCGGCATGGCACCTGAGAGCGCCGTCTGGCTCCCCGTCACCAGCGCCGGTCCGCGCCTTCGTCTCGCCCAGCTCGCCACCCTCCCGCTCGGCCAGTGACGATCGATCTTGACGCCGCACCCGCTGGGCTCGGCCCCAAGATCGCGGCGGGCGCGGCGGGCCTCGTCGTCCTCCTCGTCGCGGTCCTCGCCGCCGGTGCCGGGACGGGGATCGCCTCACTCCTCGGCGGCGGCGAAACCACCCCGTCGTCCACGGCAACAGGCCAGATCCCCGCCACCATGCTCCTCCTCTACCAAGAGGCCGCTGCCACCTGCCCCGGCCTTCCCTGGACAGTGCTCGCCGCCATCGGCACCGTCGAGTCCGCCAACGGCACCTCCACCCTCCCCGGCGTGAAATCGGGCCAAAACCCCTACGGGGCGATGGGGCCCCTACAGATGCTCGGCCCCACGTTCGCCGCCTACGACCAGCCGGTCCCGCCCGGCGGGGCCAACCCGCCCAGCCCCTATGACCCGACCGACGCCGTCTACGCCGCCGCCCGGGACCTCTGCGCCAACGGGGCGGCGAACGGCGCCAACCTCCCGGCGTCGGTGTATGCGTACAACCACAGCCAGAGCTACGTCGCCGAGGTCCTCGCCCTCGCCAACTCCTACAGCGAGACGGAGGCCCAAACCGTGGCCGCCGGGACGGCCGGCGGAATCGCCGTCGACTGGGCCCTCGCTCAAGTCGGCACTCCGTATATTTGGGGTGGCGAGACCCCCGGCGTCGGCTTCGACTGCTCGGGGTTGGTCCAAGCTGCCTACAAGGTCGCCGGCATCGCGCTTCCCCGCATCGCCCAGGACCAGTACGACGCGACCATCAAGCTCGCGCCCGGTGACCCGCTTCAACCAGGCGACCTCATGTTCTTCGGTCAGTCAACCTCGGACGTCACCCACGTCGGGGTCTACATCGGAGGTGGCCAGATGGTCGACGCTCCCCACACCGGCGCGGACGTGCGGGTGGAGGCGACGCCGACGACGCCGGGAGCGACGTGGGGCGCGGACGTTCTCGTCGGAATTAGCAACCCAGCTGCCTGATCCCGTGCTTGGACGAGCGGGATAGCGTCGTGGGCGGGATCCTTCTGGTCTCTCACTGCTCGCGCTCGGTCGCAGACACCGGCCTCCTGACGTGTTGCTCATGGGCCGAAGACGCCGAGTAGCGGTCGGGGTGGGTGCCGCGACGTCGACGGCGGCCAAATCTGCGAGCCGCTGGCGGCTCGGTACGTGGGTGTGCGTGAGCACCTTGGGGTGCGGCGCGGCGCCAGCGCCATCCAATCCCTCGACGGTCCAGGTCGGCGAACGCGGCGCTGAGGAGGGTGGGACGCACCGATGCGGCCGTGCTCTGACTGATCGGTCGCTCGATGGGCGCTCGAGCGTTGGGCACGTCGAGGTTGCCATCGACCGGGTCGATGGTGGGCTCGTAGAGACGCGACCGCCAAGGACTCGGAATCGCGTACCCGACGAGGTGCGCCACGAGCACAGTGGTCCGGCTCCCCGCCTTGCTTTTTCGTCCGTTCGGAGGTCTCCTCGCCAACATCACCGTGCGAGGGAGGCGCCATGTGGCGAGTTGCCATCTATGCCCGAGAAGCTCCCGGTCGTTCCGGCCGGGCCCTGCTGGACCGCCAGGTGGGCCGGCTTGTTGCCCAGGCCGCCCGCCAGCCGGGTTGGCATCACGTCGCCACCTATGCCGACCAGTCGAGTGGCGGCTGGTGGGTGCGACCTGGGTTGTCCCGCCTGCTCGTCGACGCCCCGGTCTCCTTCGACGTGGTCGTCGTC
>JAJZJY010000822.1 GCA_021809885.1 Actinomycetes bacterium | reverse complement strand
GGGAGGTGGCCCGTCGTCACAAGCGCTGGATGCGCGAGTACCTGGCTGGGCTTGCCAGCGAAGCCGGGCTCTCCGATCCGACGCGCCTGGGTTCAGACCTGATGCTCCTCGTCGACGGCGCCAATGCCCGAGTGACCGTCGATGGCGACCTCGCCGCGGCGGCAGACGCCCGGCGCCTGGCCGCGTTGATCATCGACGCCTGCCAGGAGCAGCGCGTGTGAGCGCGTCCAGCCGGATGCTTCGGTCCTTATCGCCGGCCAGGAGCCCGGGGCTTCCCGCCGGCCTCGCGGCCGCTCTCGGCTTGGCGCTCGGGCCCGCAGTCGCGATCGGCCTGGCTCGCTTCGCCTATGCCCTGTTGCTCCCCTCGATGCGTGCCGATCTGCACTGGTCCTTCGCCACTGCGGGTGCAATGAACACCGCGAACGCCCTCGGGTACCTCGCCGGGGCGTTGCTGGCAGCGGTCGTCGCCCGTCGCTACGGGACCCGCCGGGCCTTCGTCGTGAGCCTCGGGGTCACCGTGCTGGCACTTCTCGCAACGGGCGGGACCGGCAACACGGTCGCACTGGTCGCCTTGCGCGCCGTCGCCGGGGCCTCAGGAGCGGTCACCTTCATCGCCGGTGCCGGGCTCGTCGCTGCGGCCGCGGCGACGGTCTCCCCCCGCCGGGCAGCCACGCTGCTCGGCATCTACACCGCCGGGGGTGGGGCGGCGATCGTCGCGTCGGGTCTTGCGATTCCATACCTTCTTGCCGCAACGAGCCTTGCAGACGGCTGGCGTTGGGGGTGGGTCCTGCTCGCGGGGCTTGGCGCCGTGGCCTTCGTCGTCGCGACGCCTTTCGCTCTGGCCAGCGCCGAGCCGCCGGCGCCGCCCGTCGCCGACAGACGCTGGCCGGCCCGCCACCTCGGACCGGTCCTCGTCTCCTACGGCCTTTTCGGGGCGGGCTACATCGCGTTCATGACCTTCATCGTCGCGTTCTTGAAAGGCCACGGTACGGGTCCTTCGGGGATCACCGCTTTCTGGGTCGTGCTCGGGACGGCCTCGATCGCCGGTGCCTTCGCCTGGGCGCGGCCGATCGCGATGCTTCGTGGGGGCCGCGGGTGCGCCATGGCGCTGGCCGTGCTCGGCGCCGGGGCGCTGCTCCCGCTCGTCTCGCGATCACCGTTGGCGGCCATGGGATCGGCGCTGCTGGTCGGGGGGTCGTTCCTGTCGGTTGTCACCGCGGTCACCGCGGTCGCCCGCCGCTCGCTCCAGCCGCACCACTTGACTCCGGCGATCGCCGGACTGACGGTCGCCTTCGCAGTGGGCCAGTGCCTTGGCCCCGTGCTCGCCGGTGTGCTCTCCGATGGACCCGCGGGCTTGAGCGTGGGGCTCACCCTGTCGGTCGGAGTGCTCATTGCCGGGGCGGTGGTCGCCCTCGCCCAGCGACACCACGAGACGCCCGACCGCTCCATGGCTGCCACTGCGGACTCGCCGACGGCGGTCTGACGAGTGCTCCGTGTGGCACCTCGACGGCATTGCCCGGGACAGGTCTACGAGATCGGCCGCACATCGTGAGCGCCGAGAAGATCGCCGGCTTCATCACTGGGCGGGCCGACCATCAGTGATTCCAGTTCGACCTCGCGTATGCCGCCCGTTCCCCTATACGACGGAGTGATCCCTGCGGGCTGGACCGAGAAGCTCGTCGCGCGTCTCTTTGGCGAAGCCGATCGCGCGACGCCGGGCTACGAAGCAGCGGCCAGCCGTCACGTGGAAGGGTTGCTGGCGAACTTGGCTCGGTTGCGCTTGCGCAGCGTCTGCGGCACGCGCTTGACGAGCTGGTCGAGGGTGACGGCGCGCAGCGATTCCCGCCAGGCTTGGTGGGCTCGAACCATGACCGAAGCGATCGCGCAGGGCCGCGTGCACTCCTCTGGGCGCGCCGCGCCGGTGCCTTGCTGGCGGATCTCTTGGCAGATGAACGGGCTCGCTGCGCCTTCTATGGCGTCGAGGACGTCGAGGACGGTGATCTCGCCTGCGGGTCGAGCAAGGCGGAACCCGCCGCTCGGCCCCGGCGTCGCGTGCAGCAACCCGGCCCGCGCGAGCGCCTGGAGGTGCTTGGCGAGGTAGGCCTCCGGCAGCCCGTAGTGCTCGGCGAGGACGCGGCGCGGCAGCGGCACCCTCGCCGGTGCCTCGGCCAGCAGGAGCGCGCAGTGCAGCCCCCACTCCACCCCCTCGGACAGCTTCACACCGCCAGACTACCGTCTCTAACGTAGATGTAAGGTATCCACGACTTGGACGACGGCTCAGGAGCGTGGATGACCCAGGCGGCACCTGCGACATCACGAAGCGGGCACGTCGAGGTTCCGGCCATGCCGGCCCGGGTGCTCGCGGTGCTGCTGAGCGCCATGTTCATGGGTCAGTTCGACTTCTTCGTGGTCAACGTCGCCGCCCCCTCCCTGCGCGCCGACCTGCACGCCAGCGACGGCGCCCTGCAGCTCATCGTCGGCGGATACGCCTTCGCGTATGCCGCCGGGCTGGTCACCGGTGGGCGCCTCGGCGACCTGTTCGGGTACCGCCGCCTGTTCGTCGCCGGCATGACCGGTTTCGCGCTGAGCTCGCTGGCGTGCAGCCTCGCGGCGGGCCCCGGCCAGCTGGTAGCTGCCCGTCTCGCGCAGGGCATGACTGCGGCGGCCATGCTGCCGCAGGTGCTCGCGTTGATCACCGCCACCGTCCCGGCCCCGGCCCGGCCCCGAGCGGGTCGAGGCCGGGACGGTGGCGTCGCGGGGGAATCGGCAG
>JAJZJY010000821.1 GCA_021809885.1 Actinomycetes bacterium | reverse complement strand
CGCCCCCACCGGCCTCGCCGGCGACCGGTCGCCTCGCCTGGGCCGCGCTCATCGTGCGCGCTCCGGAGCGGGAGGGGCGTCGGGCGGGGTCGGGCCGACGATGCGCCCGTCGCGCAAGAGCACCACGTCGTCGGCCCACGAGGCCAGCTGCCGGTCGTGGGTCACCATGACCCCGGCCACGCCTCGCCGGCACGCGCCACGGATCAGGCCCATGACAGCCTCCCCGTTGGCCGAGTCGAGCGCCCCGGTGGGCTCGTCGGTCAACAGGACCCGTCGATCGCCGACGACGGCCCGGGCGATCGAGACGCGTTGGCGCTCACCGCCGGAGAGCTCGTCGGGGAAGCAGGCTGCCCGCCCGGAAACGCCCAGCGCTTCCAGGGCCTCCATGGCTGCCGAGCGGGCCCGCTTCCTCGGGACCCCGTCGAGCTCGAGTGGCAGCGCCACGTTCTCCACGGCGGTCAGCCCGGGGAGCAGGTTGTAGTCCTGGAAGACGTAGCCGATGCTGCGCCGGCGGAGCCGGGCCTTGGCGTCACGGGACATCTCCGACACGCAGACCCCGTCGACCAGGACCTCTCCGCTGGTCGGCTCCTCCAGGCTGCCGGCGATCGTGAGCAGCGTGCTCTTGCCCGACCCGCTCGGCCCCATGATCGCCACGAGCGCACCGGCGTCGAAGGACACGCTCACATCACGCAGCGCATGGACGGCGCCCGCTCCCTCACCGTAGGACTTCGAGACGTGGCGGAGCTCGACGAGGCTCATCGCCGTTCACCTCGGATTATCGGGGTCGTACGGGTGGTTTCCAAGTCGGGCGCCTCCTGGGGCTGTCGATCCTGTCTCGGAGCCCTTGTACGACAACGGTCGTAACTCCGCCCTAACGCCGTTACGCCGCTGTTATGGGGGGCCGGGCATCCTGGCTGCGGCGGGGATGGCTGAGCCGCCCGCCCGGAGGGAGGTAGACCGGACGCGTAGCATTCGACGAGGAGCGCAGCCGATGAGAGTGCTGGTCGTGGAGGACCATCCGAAGTTGGCGATGGCGGTCGGGACGGTCCTTCGCCGCGAGGGCATGGCCGTCGATGTCGTCTTCGACGGCGAGGAAGCGCTCGCCCATCTGGCCGCCACCGCCTATGAGGTGGTGGTCTTGGACCGCGATCTGCCCGGCGTCCACGGCGACGACGTGTGCCGCGCCGTCGTCGCCGAGGGATCCGAGACCCGCGTGCTGATGCTGACCGCGTCGGGGGCGGTCGAGGACCTCGTCGAGGGGCTCGGGTTGGGCGCCGACGACTACCTGGCCAAGCCGTTCCAGGTTGCCGAGCTGGTGGCACGCGTCCGCGCACTGTCTCGCCGCTCCCGGCCGGCCCTGCCACCGACGTTGGCCCGCGGTGAGCTGCAACTCGATCCCGCCCATCGGACCGTCACCCGATCCGGGCAGCCCGTGGCGTTGAGCGACAAGGAGTTCGGCGTCTTGGAGCACCTGCTGCGCGCCCAGGGAACCGTCGTCTCCAGCGAGCAGCTCCTCGAAGGCGTGTGGGACGAGGCGGCCAACCCCTTCACCAACACCGTCAGAATGACCATCAGCCGGCTGCGGGCCAAGCTCGGCGACCCACCGATCATCGAGACCGTGCCCCCCGTCGGCTACCGGATCGGCTGAGTCCCGCTGTGCCGATCAAGGTGATGCCCCTCTCCGCAGCGCGGCGGCTCCGCCACCCGCGCACCACGGTCCGCGGACGCCTCACCCTGCTCTACGGCGCCCTCTTCCTCGCCTGCGGCGCCGCACTGCTCGGGCTCACCTACCTCCTGGTCGACCGCACCTTCCCGAGCGGGAACAGCAGCGGTGGCGGGCCCACCCTTCACAACCGCTGCGACTCGCCGCGACGGCCGCGCGGGACGCCCAGCAGGCAGACCTCCATCGACTCCTGGTGGTCTCCATCGTCGCGCTGGCCGTCATGGTGGTGGTCTCGCTCGCTCTCGGCTGGGTCGTCGCCGGACGAGTACTCCGACCGCTCCGCACGATCACCGCCACCACCCGCCAGATCTCCGAGGACAACCTCCACCAGCGCCTTGGGCCGCTGCCACTGGTCAACCTGGTGGGTGGGGAAACCGAGATCGGCTGCGCAACCCTTCGGCTGATCGGTGCAGGTGCATAGGGCTGCTCTATGCAACGGCGCATCCGCCCCCGACACCGGCGGGAAGCCGCAGCGTGCGGGCCGCACCGCGCCGCGCCCGGCTGCATAGGGCATCGTGCGCGAAGCTGAGTAGGTCCCGAGAAAAAGCCCCGAGAAACCCCGATCTTCGACCTCTGGCCGGACGCGAAAACGCTGGTCAGGCGCCTGTGCCCTAAGCACGAGACGCGCTGACCAGCGTTTCAATGGTGGCTGGGGTTCAGGGCCAGCCCACGACCATCGGGTTCAGTCCCGGCGAAGTAGCTGGTGACGGCGCCCGCCCTCTGCAGCCGCCCAGGCGGCTGCCCTACTCGATCACTGCCGATCGGGACCACCTTCCCCGAGAAACGACGAATCTCCTCGGCGTTGGGAGATGACGATGAGCCGCGGTCACGCCGCGTTCCCACCTCGATGCTCGAGCCGTTCGGCGATCCAAACCTTGATGACCGACTGACGGGTGACCCCGAGCCGCTTGGCTTCTCGGTCGAGCCTCTCGATCATCCAGGAGGGGAAGTCCACGTTCACCCGCCGTTGCTCCAGACCGGGTCGCCGCGCAGCTGAAAGGTCCAGGGCTGACGTCACATCCTCGCCGGCATCGAAGCGCTCGTCGAAC
>JAJZJY010000820.1 GCA_021809885.1 Actinomycetes bacterium | reverse complement strand
GCGGCGCTCATTCCCGTCCTCCTGCTCGCATGCTCCCCACACCGCTGCCGGCGTCGACCTGCGCCGTGGAAGCGGCGAGCCGCCCGGCTCCCCCTCCAGCGCTGTGAGGGGCGGCGCCGTCTGCGACCTCCCTGCACGCGGCGAGCGAACCGTGCCGACCGCGCCGCACCCGCTCGACGATCTCCGCGCCGAGGCGGTCGATGGGCAGGACCTTTTCCGCCAGCCCCGCTCCGGCGACGAAGCCCGGCATGCCCCAGACCACCGAGGTCGCCTGGTCCTGGGCCAGGACCGTCCCTCCGCCCTCGACGATCCGTTCGGCGCCGCGGAGGCCGTCCTGGCCCATCCCGGTGAGCACGGTGGCGAGCACGTTCGAGCCGTATGCGTCCGCCACCGAGCGGAAGAGCACGTCGACGGCGGGGCGGCACGAGTTCTCCGGCGGTTCCCGGCTGACGTGGAGGTGGACCCCTCGGCTGCCGCGCACCGCGGTGAGGTGGTGGTCGCCGGGTGCGATCCACGCACGGCCAGGCACCAGTGCTGCTCCCTCCACACCTTCGGCGACCTGCAGCGGGCACTTCGCGTCCAGGCGCTTCGCCAGCATGTCGGTGAAGAGTGGCGGCATGTGCTGGACCACCACCACGGGCACGGGAAGGTCGGCGGGCAGGTCGGCGAAGAGCCGTTCCAGCGCCACCGGGCCGCCGGTGGAGACGCCAATGGCGACCACGTCGACCCGCGCTGGGTGCTCCAAGGATGCCGCCAGAGACGGACGGGCTGGACAAGCTGCCTCGCCGGCGCGAGCGACGCCAGCGGGCTGGGGGCGGGGCGGGATCGGAACGACCGGGGCCCCCCTGCCGCACAGCGCCTTGATCTTGGGGACCAGCTCGTCCCGGATCCGCTGCACGGCAACGTTGACCCCGCCGACGTTGGCCGGCTTGGTGACGTAGTCGCTCGCCCCCCGAGCCAGCGCCTCGAGCGTCGCCGCCGCGCCGCGCTCGGTCAGCGTGCTGAACATGATGACCGGGAGCTTCGGGTGCGTCTTGCGCAACGCGCTCAGCGTCTCGAGCCCGTCCATCTCGGGCATCTCGACGTCGAGCACGATCACGTCCGGGTTCGCCTGCTCCAGTCGGTTGAGCGCGATCTTGCCGTTCGCCGCCGCGGCGACCACGGTGAGCTCGGGGTCGGACTGCAGGCTGTCGGTCACGAGCCGGCGCACGACCACCGAGTCGTCGACCACCAGGATGCGGATCTTAGGCATCTTGGCGCACCGGGAACCCGAGCAACTTGAGCTTGTCGACGATGACGTCCTTCGTGAACGGCTTCATCACGTACTCGTCCGCGCCGGCGTCGAGCGCCCGCACCATCTGGTGCGTCTCGCTCTCGGTGGTGACCATCATCAGCTTGACTCCGTCGTAGGTTCCCTGCCGACGGATGGCGACCACCAGCTCCAGGCCGTTCAGATGCGGCATGTTCCAGTCGACCAGGGCGAGGTCGGGCTTCATCTTGCGCAGCTCTGCCAGCGCCTCCACGCCGTCGGCTGCCTGGGCGACGCCGAACCCCAACTCTCCCAGGATCCTGGTCAGGATCGAGCGGACCGCCTTCGAGTCGTCGACCACTAGCGCTTGCATCGGACCGCCTTCCTTCCTACGTCCCTGCTCAGTAGGAGAACTGCCCGATGAGCTGCTCGAGGTCGCTGGCCATGCGGGCCAGCTCACTGATTGCCTGCTGGGCGTTCGACGCGCCGCTCGTCGTGTCCTGGGCCGCCGTCGCCACGCCAGCGATGTTCTGGGCGATGTCGGTCGAGCCGGTGGCGGCCTCGGAGACGTTGCGGCCGATCTCGCTCGTGGTCACCGCCTGCTCCTCGACCGCCGAGGCGATGGTCGTCTGCGCCTCGTTGATCTGCTCCATGATCTCGCTGATACGGCCAATCGCCCCGATCGCGGCCTCGGAGTCCACCTGGATGGCCTCGATCTTGGCGGCGATGTCATCGGTGGCCTTGGCGGTCTCCTTGGCCAGCTCCTTCACCTCGTTGGCGACGATGGCGAACCCCTTGCCCGCCTCGCCGGCCCGGGCCGCCTCGATGGTGGCGTTCAGGGCGAGCAGGTTGGTCTGCTCGGCGATCGACGTGATGACCTTCACCACCTCGCCGATCTCGGCCGTCGACACCCCGAGCTTGGTCACGGTGTCGTTCGTGCTCCGGGCGACGTCCACCCCCTGGCTGGCGACTCGCGTGGCCTCGGTCGCCGACTGGGCGATCTCCTTGATGGACACCGACATCTCCTCTGCACCGGTGGCAACCGTCTGGACGTTCTTGGACACCTGCTCGGCAGCAGCGGACACCACCCCCGCCTGGGCCGAGGTCTCCTCGGCGTTGCCGGCCATCTGCCCGGCGACCGCAGAGAGCTGCTCGGAGGCTGCCGCCAGCGACTGCGAGTACTCGCCGATCGAGCTCATCACCACCCGCACCCGACCGATTGCCTCGTCCAGCGCCTTTGCCATGCGCCCGACCTCGTCCCTGGTCGCGATCCCGGCCAACGTCGTGAGGTCACCGGCGGCAATCGTCTCGAGCACCTCGACCGTTCGACCGAGGGGCTTCACGATCGAACGCACGATCCCGATCGCCAGTGCCACCGCCATCGCCAGCGCAACGAGGCCGATCACGATCACCAGGATCTGGTCCCCCGAGGCCGACGACGAGCTGGAGCTGGCATTCTTCGCGCTCCGGGCGAGCAGGGACGAGCCGATCTTGGACAGCGGTGTGCGGATCGTACCGCTGGCCAGCTT
>JAJZJY010000819.1 GCA_021809885.1 Actinomycetes bacterium | reverse complement strand
CAAGGATGGTTCCATGACCGTCACCCGCCTCCACGGAGGCGGCAGGCTGCATTTGCCGGCCGGGTATGTGGCCGAGCACGTTGAGCTTGCGTATGCCTCCACGGCGCACAGGTGCCAGGGGCGCACGGTGGACACGGCGCACGCGATGGTCTCCCCGATGACCACCCGCGAGCTGCTGTACGTGTTGATGACCAGGGGCCGGGAGGCCAACAGGCTCTACGTGGACACCCACTACGACCCCGATCCGCAGACCGCCCATGACGGCATGACCGAGCCGGTGGGTGCCCGTGAGGTGCTGGCCGGGGTCCTCCGCCACGAGGGCGCTGATGTGGCCGCGCACGAGATGATCCGCCGAGCCCACGACGAGGCCGAGGGCATGGAACGCCTGTCGGCCGAGTACCTGACCCTGGCCACCGTCGCCCAATCGGGGCGCTGGGATGACCTGCTGGCTCGCTCCGGGCTCACCGACGACGAGCTGGTCGCCGTCCAGGAGAGTGAGGCCCGAGGCCCCCTACTGGCCGCCTTCCGGGACGCCGAGGCCCGCGGGCTCGACGTAGAGGCGGCCTTCCCCCGCCTGGTGACCGGGCGGAGCCTGGCCGACGCCGACGATGTTGCGGCGGTGCTCCACCACCGGGTTCACCGCTGGACGGACGCTGCGGCCGGCCGACACCAGCGGCCGGGAAACCTGATCGCCGGGCTCATCCCCCGAGCCCAAGGAGTCACCGACCCCGAGCTGGCGACCGCCCTAGCCGAACGGGACCAGGCGATGGAAAACAGGGCCAGGACCCTCGCAGCCCAGGCGGCGGAGGCCGGCCAGCCGTGGGTCGCCGGGCTCGGGAAACCACCGTCCGAGCCCGCCCGGCGCCAGCGGTGGCTCCGCGAAGTCTCGACCGTCGCCGCCTACCGGGACCGCTGGCACCTCACCACCCAGCGGCCCCTCGGGGCCGAGGCCGACGTGACCAGCATCGAACAACAGACCCAGCGTCAGCGGGCACAGGCCGCCATACAGCGGGCCGTCGCCATCAGCCAGCCCGCCACCGAGCAGGCCGCCGGCCCCGTCTTCGAGGTCGAGAGGCAAGTGCAGAGGGGAGTCGAACGATGAGCAAACGCAAGGATGCCAAGGCCCTGGCCCGCTGGGAGCACGACACCCGCCAGTGGGCCATCGACACGGGCCGAGACCTCGCCCTCGACCTCTACTACGACCGAGACCGGGCCGCCCGCCCCTACGGGGTCGGGGTCGTGCTCGACGCAGGCGAGAAGGTATGGGCCGAGGTCCCCGTCCGGTTCAACCTCGACTGGACCCAACCGGCCAAACCGGGCGAACAAGCATCGCCGGCCGTGCGGCCGTGGCTTGTCACCTCCGGGCGAGTCGTCGGCCGCCTGGCTGACGACCGGCTCCACGGCTACCGCTGGGAGCGAGCGGTCGGCGTCCGCGTTGACCTCACGCCGAACCGCGAGGCCGTCGTCATCGACATCGAAGGCGAGCCCACCCTGATCTGGTCCGGTCCGGGCGTTGCCCCGATGGCCGTCGCCGCCATCTTCCACCTCTACCGGCCGGCCGCCATGATCGAACACCCCGGCCTTGCCCCCCTTCGGGTGGCCCCGGACTGGCCCCAGGGACCCGACCAACTGGAGCGGCCATGACCAGCCCGTTCGTCCTACTCCCGCTGGGCACTGCTGGCCGAGACATGTCTATACCAAAGCTGTTATAATGACGACCGGAGGTTGGCCTTACCGCTACTTGGCGGAGGCCATCGAAGAACGGGAGGTGCTGGTGCCCAAAGAGAGGGCTGCACTCATCAACGCCGAGGCGAAGCTGGCTGCGCTCGGCCCGAACCTGCCCTTCCCGCACAGCAGCGCCGTACAGGGAGCCGACCGGCTCCGTGAGCTACGACCCCGTAGCGGTCGCAGTCCGTGGCGAGCCCTGTACCGCCAGATCGGTGGTGAGTTCGTCATCGCCGCCGTGGGTCCAGAAGCCCAGGTGGACCCCCGAGGGTTCACCACCGCCTGCCGGCGAGCCGAGGCACGACTGGCTGAGATGGAGAGTGAGCGGCGATGAGCAAGCTGTCGGAATCCAAGACCGGGGATCAGCTCTTGGCCGAGGACCTGAAGGATCCCGAGATCGCTGCCGAGCTGGCCCGCACCGCTGTGGCGAACCAGCTCGCCATCCTCGTTATCCAATACCGGGTCGAGCACGGCCTGACGCAGACCGCGCTCGCTCGTCAGCTCGGGATGCGTCAGCCGGCCATCGCCCGCTTAGAGGCGGGCGATCACGAGCCGTCTGTCGCGATGCTCGCCCGACTGGCAAACAAGCTGGGCATCAGCCTCCGCCTCGACCTCACCCCGGACTCCGTAGCCCTCGTTTCCGCCTGAATGCCCGGGTCGTGACATAGGCACACCAGAGACCCGGCATCGAAGTTTTACCCGGCTGGTGATTACAAGCTCAAAACTACTCGCTATTAGCAATCGTTGCCTGGGTGCCCCACGGAATCAATAACTGGTCCGAGAAGACCATTACTTCCTTGGCTTGCATCACTCGATGAGCCGAATAATTCAGAGTTACTGTTTGGCGTCGCCGTTGCGCGTATAAATCCTCAACTTCCTGAACGTTATCATAAGTAAGCAGCCAAGAGGTCGAGGAATATGCATTGAGACAATCCGCCAACGCCGCATGATCGTCGGAAGTAAATGAGTTCATATACAGCGAACCCGCCTTTTCAAAATACGGTGGATCGGCGTAGACGAAGGTCTTCTCTTTCCCTGCATATTGTTGAATTACATCTA
>JAJZJY010000818.1 GCA_021809885.1 Actinomycetes bacterium | reverse complement strand
CCGCCATCAGCCGGGCCTCCCTGGATCGCTGATTCCTCACCAGAGATTATATCACACCCAAGACCCGAAACGGTGGATAGTCCCAGCTCAAACGAGGTCAGGGTGGTCCTATGTCAGGAGGTCTGGAATCAGGGGGCGTCACCCACGCCTGGTCGCGTAGAGCCCGATACCCGGCCACATCTCGCTGGCCACCGGCCTCTTGCTCAACGAGGGAAGCGCGCTGCTGATCATCGCCAACGGTCTGAGGCTCCTTCGTCGCCGCGCAGACCAACCGGAGATCGCTCTCGGGCTCAACCAGCTCGACCCCCTGCCCGTCGAGCCCGATGGCTCCTTCTGAATCGCCGAGCGCAAGCGCCTCCGGCGCTACACCCGCCGTTGTCCTTGAGGTTCTGCCCGGGCGTGGCAAGCCGCCGCCCCGGTGCGAGAACCCGACGGCTCGCGCTGAGCTGGGCCAGTTCCCCGGTGCCCGTCGGTTCTCAGAACCTGCTGGCAGCCCAACAAGGTGAAGGGTCCCCTGTGAAGGGCGAAGGCTCCGAAGGCTCGTCCGATCAGCGGCCCCGATGCCAGAATGTGACGGTGCGCTTCGTGGTCTACGGCGCGGGTGCGGTGGGCGGAGTCGTGGCGGCGCGTTTGCACCAGGCGGGCGAACGCGTCGCCCTCATCGCACGAGGTGACCATTACGCGAGGATCCGGTCCAACGGGATCCTGTTCCGGGACCCTTCGGGTGAAACGCTGCTCCGGATCCCGGTGGTCGAGCATCCTGGAGCGATCGACTGGCACCACACAGACGTGGTCTTGGTCTCCGTGAAGAGCCAGCACACGCAGGCCGTCCTCTCTGATCTCGCGGTGGGCGCTCCTCCGGATCTCGCAGTCGTCAGCTTGCAGAACGGGGTGCGCAACGAGCTCGAGGCGCTCCGCCGGTTCGCCAAGGTGTACGGCGTGTCGGTGGCGTGCCCATGCGCGCACCTCGAGCCCGGCGTGGTCGAGGCGTATTCGTCGCCCTGCACGGGTCTCTTCGACATCGGCCGCTACCCCGACGGCGTCGACGAGGCGGCGGAGGCAGTCGCCGCGGCCTTCCGTGCCGCCACGTTTGACTCGCGCACCGTCGACGACATTTCGCGCTGGAAGTGGCGAAAGCTCGTGACGAACCTTGGGAACGCCGTCGAAGCCGTGTGCGGCCCCCCGGCTCGGCGGGGCCCAATCGGCGAGCTGGCAGCCGCAGAAGGTGAGGCGTGCCTCGCCGAGGCCGGTGTCGACGCCGTCACCGCGCAAGACGATCAGCGCCGGCGGGGCGACCTCCTTACGCTCCGGCCAGTCACAGGGAGGACACGTCCAGGAGGCTCGACCTGGCAGAGTCTGACGCGACGGACGCGCGATGTGGAGACGGACTACCTGAACGGCGAGATCGTGCTCCTCGGCCGGCTCCACGGATTTCCGACGCCGGTGAACGCGCTCCTCCAGCGCCTCGCGAACGAGCTCGCGTGCCGAGGTGGTCCGCCCGGGTCGGTGCGTCCCGAGGACTTCCTTTCTGCTCTTGCGTGAAGCGCTACGGGCTCGCTGCCTGAGCACTCCTGCGCTCCGGCGGATCCTTCGTCGAAGTTGTGATCCAGTCCCCTTAGGATCGGCGCACCGAGTTCCCTGTGGCCCCCGCGAGTTCTCGCAACCGGTCGAGCGCGACGGTGTAGGGTCCAAAAAGCTGATGCCATGCCTGAGCTGCGCAAATGTAACGGAACCGGAAAAAAGTCGTACCACAGGTAGGACTCATGCCGGACAGGTACGCCTGGCGGTAGGAAGCACCACGTACACGTCGACTCGGTGATCGAGGCCACCGTGGGTCCAGTAGCGAATTACCAGGTCACGGCCTTCGTCGAGTAAATGGACCCTTCACGCTCAGGGCTGACCTCCGAGGAGCGTTACGGCCTGTTGCTCTGGGACCGCCGGCAGGCTGGCGACGAGGTCGCCCAGGCGCTGGGAGCAGGTGATGCCGGCGGCCTCCATGAAGGCCCGTAGACCGATCGCCTCGGCCACCGCCACGAGCCAGGTGGCGCGCAGCCGGCCGAGCTCGATCCGGGGAAGATCCTTGCCACCCGAGAGCGCCGAGGTGAGCGGCGTGGTCACATTGTTCCTCGCCGGATCCACCCCGCCGATCACGAGGCCCTCCCCGGCGAACGCGGCGGACGCCACGAGGCGCTCGGAGAACCCCGTCCGCACCGGGACCACCCGACGCCGGCGGCCACCGACCACGACGACCACCCCGCCGGAGCGACGAAGGACGTCGATGCCCCGCACCCCCCGCAGGTCGGACCCCATGAGCCCAGCCCCCGCCGAAAGGCAGACGAGCGGCGAGGCACGCATCCGCCGGCCCTCGGTCGGCTGGGCGTCGGCGAGGGCGAGGTAGGAGGCGATCTCTGCCTCGGAGTAGGGCAGCTTCGAGCGCTCGCGCGAGAGGGCCAGCGGCCGGGGGCCACCGAGCTCCGCCGTGGCCAAGAACCGCAGGTTGCTCCGCAGCGTCCGGCGGGTGGTCGGTGCCGTCTCGGCCCCGAGCGAGGAGACGAACCGCTCGATCGTCGAGGGATGGAGCAGCCCCACCTACCTCACGCCAGCGCTGCGGCTCGTTCTCCCTCGCGTCCGGGGTGTACGAAAACTCCGGAATCGGTGTACGGATCGACTGGACTGGCTGTACGAAAACCCCCGGAGCCGTCACACCGCCGGCGCTGGCGCCGCCTCGCCTCGCGGACGACGACTTCGGGTTCGAGAGCCGGTGCATCGTGGACGCGGGGATCGGACG
>JAJZJY010000817.1 GCA_021809885.1 Actinomycetes bacterium | reverse complement strand
CAAGGGGAAGGACAAGGGGACCACCGACTCGTAGAGCACCAGCCAGAACAGGCCCATCGCCACGATGGGCAACACGACGTGGAAGAGCAACTGGACGACTCGGCGCTCGCCGGAGGACAGCCGCATGAGCGAGAAGTTCATCAAGGTGTGGGTGGTCACGAGACCGAAGAGCACTGCCGTCGTGAGCACGTCGAAGGCGGCGGCCGGACCGAGCCAGAACCCGAAGCCGAGCGCGGCTGCGACCGACAAGGCTGCGACGGCGGTGACCGCTCGTGCAGGGGCGTGCCGCTTGTTGAGCTTCGCCAGACTGTGGCGCACGAGGCGGTCGCGGCCGACCGCGTAGAGGACCCGGGCCGAGCTCGTCACGAGGGCGACGTCGTCCATGAGAGCGCTGTTCACTGCGAACACGACGAGCAGCACCGCGCCGAGCGGGCCGAGATACCGCAGGAAGATCACGACCCCGGGCGCTCTGGCGGTGGCGAACGACGCCATGTGCGCTTGCCCCCACCCGACGGTGAGGGCGTAGGCGGAGACCGTGAGGGTCACGCCGACCAGGACGAGCGAGAGTATGGCGGCTTTGCCAATGGAGCCACCGCCGCCGCGGCCGTCGCCGCCGCCGCTGTCGCCGCTGCGGCCGCGCGCCTCCTCGGCGAGAGGAGCGTGGCTGCCCACGCCGATGAAGCTCGTGACCGAGAAGATCATCCCGAGAGCCACACCCTTCAGCCCGACCGCTCCCATGTCGAAGGGCCGCAGGGGAGCGTGCAGCGGCACCAGGGCGATCACCACGATGCTCGCCACCAGGAGGAAGAGGATCTCGATGCCACTCGTGACCGCGAGCACCCGGACCGTCGGGCGGATGCCGAGCACCCCGAGAACCCACGGCACACCCACGAACACGGCGATGAGCGCTGCCCAGAGCCACGAGGGCACCTCGAGGCCGAGGTAGGAGCGGGCGAGGGCAGGAAGGAACACTCCGCCGATGTAGACGGCCACGCCTGCCACGCTCATGACCTGGTAGAAGACGACCATGAGGGCGCTCACGATGGCAGGACGCGCGCCGAGCCCCACGGAGACGTAGCTGTAGTAGCCGCCGGCCGATCTCCGGTGCTTCGACAGGTGGTAGATCGTGTTCACCTCGATGAACATGAGGACGAAGGCCGCGAAGTAGGCGAGCGGCAGGGCGACGAGCGCGAAGGCGGCCCCCGCCGTCATGAAGGCCACCACGTCTGTGGCGGGCGCCATGCCGGCGATGCTCTGGCTGACCAGCCCCCAGAACGGGACTGCCCCGCGGGGGAGGCGCGAGGTTCCCGCCGACGCCGGGGTGCCTGCCTCGGCGCTGCGTTCGCCGTCGGGACCTCCCTGGTGCCCGGGACCTCCCTGGTGCCCGGGACCCCCCTGGTGCCCGGGACCCCCTGTCGTGCTCGTCATCGCCGCCCGTCTCGACCTGCGTCGCCGTGGTTCACGCCTCCGCCCCGTCGCCGCGTCCGGGTCTCGGGAGAAGCTCCGTATTGAGATGCAGTATCAGTATAGGTGGGCGTCTCAGGACACGTATGAGTCTCACTAGTGGTACGATGGCGCGATGTCGAGCGCAGCCGTCCGGGACCGCATGCTGGCGGCCGGCCAGCGCATCACGCGCCAGCGCGACGTGGTGGCGGGCGTCTTGGAGCGAGCGAGGCGGCCGCTCGGTGCAGGAGAGATCTGCGACGCGGTGACCACGTCGGACCCCGACGTCGGCAGGGCGACGGTCTTTCGCACGCTTCACTCACTGGTTGCGGCCGAGATCGTTCAGCGTGTCACCCTTGCCGGTGGGCAGAGCGGCTACCTGCTCTGCGCAGCAGATGGGCACCACCACCACCTGGTGTGCACGAGCTGCGGACGTACGACCGACCTCCCTGAGGCGGTGGTGGCGCCGTTCCTCTCCCGGGTGGAGGAGACGCACGGCTTCACGGTCGACCACTCCAGCTTCGACGTGCACGGCAGGTGCGCCGACTGCAGGTGATCGCGAGGGCGGGCCGTGTTGGTTGGCTGGGCGAACTGGCGCGCAGCTGCAATGCCGGGTTGACTCGGCGTTGAGCGAGTGTTGACGCCCCGGGCGCACACTGCGCGCAGAGGAGCCACGACACGCGTCTCCTCTGCTGCGGGGGGGCGGCCTGCAACCCCCGCCAGCCGGGTCCTCGCAGGCAGAGAGCCGAGGATGGTTCCATGCGACGGAAGCTCCTCGTCATCGCCGCCATGGCGCTCGCGGGCGCCATGGCAGTGCCGTCGGTCGCGCTCGCGGCCAAGACACCCACCGGAAATGGGGCGCCCAGCGGGCCGCACTTCAACCTGAACATCCACGGGGTGTCGAACAGCAATGGGACAAGCTACAGCGGCAATAATAAGAACGACATCTTCGTGCCACTGACAGGGAAGTGCACAATCCATCTCGTAAAGGGCACACCGTTCGAGGTGATCCAGCCCAACTGCACGGGGAAGCACACATCTGCGGTGTTCCAGCTGCCGACACCCTGCACCACGTCAACGTGCACAACGTTCGCCTACGAGGTCTGGGTGCGGGCGGTGACCCCGAAGGGGCACGCCACAATGAACACGTGCTACGTCACACACGTGACAGGCTCGTCGACCTACGGGACAACGTTCTGCAGCACGAGGATCGTCGTACTGTCCAAGCACCGGACGTTCACGACAGTGACGACAACACTGCTCACGGTGTGCACAGCGACAACGCTCACCTACCAGCCCATCTTCGCGAGAGCAGCGAAGACATACCTGTGGCAGTGCACAAACGACGGATT
>JAJZJY010000028.1 GCA_021809885.1 Actinomycetes bacterium | reverse complement strand
GCCCCGCCGGCCGCCGAATTCGTCGCCGACGAGGGTCCGGTCGAAGCCGCTGCCCTCCGGACGCATGTAGGTCCGGGTCACCGAGTCGATCACCGCTACGGGCGCGCCGGCGCCGGGCGCGTGGCGGACATGGGCGACGCGGTGCAGCTCCGCCTCGATGGGCAGCTCCACCCCGATGGTGCGCAGCAGTCCCGGTGACCAGACGTTGTTGGCGACGACGACGGCTCCCGCAGCCAGCACCTCCCCGCCGGCCTCCACTCCGACGATCCGGTCCCCATGCCGGCGCAGCGAGGTGACAGTCGTCCCCGGTCGGTAGGACGCACCGGACTCGCGTGCCGCAGCCAGGAAGTCGCCGGCAACGACCGCACCGTCACCGAAGCCACCGCGCGGCTCCCAGGCGGCGACGACGACGTCCTCGGTGGCCATCCCGGGCGCCAGCTCGGCGAGCGTCGATCCGTCCACCACGTGCACGTCTGCTCCGAGGGAGGCCATCATCTCGACGTTGGCGGCCAGGTGCCCCTCCTCCCCGGGACAGACGATGCGCACGAAGCCGGTGCGCCGGACGAACGCCGGACGCCCGACGAGATCGGGCCAGGTGTCGAACATTCGGTCGCTGCGGACAGCGAGCTCCACCTCCGGGCCGAAGCTGTAGTGCATCCGGATCAGCGCCGAGGAGCGGCTGCTCATGCCGGACCCCGCAGCGGCGCGCTCGACGACCTGCACGGCGACGCCGGCCCGAGCCAGGTGGAAGGCCGTGGATGCGCCGATCACCCCGGCGCCGACGACGAGCACGTCCGGGTAGGCGTTCATGCCCGCGGCCCCGCTCCGGCAGCGACGGCCACGTTGGGCGCATGCTGGCTGATCCGTTGGAGCACGCTATCCCCGAGGGCAGGCGCTGGGTACGGCAAGTCTCACCTTTCATCCGCTGTCAAAGGGCAGCATGCCACCAGCCGATCAGGCCGGGCTGCACGGCCGGGCGCCGGTGTCCGCCGCCGGCGAGTTCGGCCCGGTGTTCATCCCCGGCGCGAGCGTCGGGTTCGAGGCGTCCATGTCCTACCTGTGGATACCGCCGGACTTCAACCGCGTGCCGCACGCCGACATCCCCGTCATCGTCACCCTGACGGGGCTCCCGGGCCGGGCCCAGGACTGGGCGGTGGCGGGCGGGGCGGTCGCGGCGTCGACGGCGTGGGCCCGCAGCCACGGCGGCAGCGCCCCCGTGGTGCTCATGGTCGACGAGCACGGGTTGGCCAACCACGACACCGAGTGCCTCAACAGCCGGGAGGGCCATGCCTTCAGCTACCTCACGGAGGTGGTCCCCTGGTACCTCGTCGACCGCCTCGGCATCCGCTACGACCCCGCCGGTGGGGCCTGGTCGGCTTCTCCGAGGGAGGCACCTGCGCCCTGACGCTGCCGCTGACGACCACGGCCTCTATGGCCGCTTCATGGGCATCTCCGGTGACGCCGCCCCGGACTTCGGCACCAGCGGGCGCCTGACCCTCCCGGTGCTCTACGGCGGCGACCGGGCGCAGATGCGGGCGCACGACCCGCGGGTGCTGATGCGCCTCCACCGCTACCCATCCCTGGAGGGGTGGTTCGCCGTCGGCTTGCAGGACCGCGGCAACCACCTGATCGAGCCGATCCTCGCCCGGGATGCGGCGCTCGCCGGCATCCGTGTCCACACCTTCTGGGCACCGGGGCACCGCACGTGGGTGTTCGCGCGGGTCGCCTTTCTCCACATGTACCCGAGCTTCGCCAAGGCGCTCACTACGGGGGCGTAGCAGCGGGACGCAGCAGCGAGATCGCGCCCGGTTAGTCCAGGTTGCGGGCGTCGAAGGCAGCCACCCGGTCGTCGACCGGGACGACCATTTCCAGCTCCGGGTGGACGTGGGCCTCGGCGAGGAGCTTGACGGCCGTGCCGACGGCGGTGAAGCGGATGACGTGGTGGGCGAAGCCCATGGGACGGTCCACTACCCGAACGTCGAGCAGTCCGGTCCCCTGGACCCGGCCGATCTCCTGTTGCAGGCGGCCCATGGCGAGCTCACGGGCGGCGTAGAGGGTCTCGGTCATGGGGGTCAGCTCGACGTTCTGCGTCGCCTGCCCGATGGCGGCGCCCAGCCCCCGGCGGGGGGCGTGGACGAACGACGCCCCCGCCACCAGGTCGATCGGGTACCAGCCGGACCGGCTGAGCACCACGAAGTCCCGTGCTGACAGGTCGCAGAGGAAGGGCGTTGGGTAGCGGACCGGGAAGTGCGCGTTGCCGTGCTCGTCGGTGGCGGCCCGCACCGCCGTGCCCATCATGGTGATGACGAAGCGGTGCGGGTCGAGCCGCAACTCGATGTCGACGGTGACCACCCCGAGGGCGCCGACCTGTTTGGCCTGGACCCGGAGCTGGTCGCGGGTCACGCCAAAGGCCTCGGCGAAGGCGTAGTCCGCCTCCTGCACCTGGCCTGTGTTCCAGGTCCACACCCCGGGGGGCACGGTGACGGCGCTGGTCGAGGTGACGACGGACGCCGGCTCGAGCCCGACGGCGTGCAGGAGGAGCACCTCGTCGAGGCTCAGGTGGCTGGTGCAGCCCCTCCCGATGTCGCCCGCCCCGTGCGCCTGGGCGAGCAGCCGGCCGAGCTCGCCGAGGTCGGCCTCCTGGTGGGCTCGGTCGGCAAACGCCGAGCGGGGCGCCGGGGCGTCAGTCACGGAGTGCCACCGTGGAGACGGGCGTGGCGAGCGGGAGGGTGGGCCGCACTCGGCGGACGAGCGATCCGAGCACCTGGCAGGTCACGTACATCGTCTGGCCCTCCCCCTCGTGGGCTGACAGCTCCACGTCGTAGAGCGAATGGCCGCCGGCCAGCTGCCACGCCTGCTGCAGGGCCCTCGTGCGGGCCAGGTTGTGCACGTCCTGGACGGGGGTGAGGGCCGTGCCGGCCGGGACCATGTTGGAGCCGTAGTGCTCCATGTAGCAGCCCTCGTACATGGCGGCGGTGCAGCGGGCGTAGAGGACCGAGACGGGGGCGTACCCCGCCTCCACCAGCTTGGCGAGCTTGTGCCCGGCGATCCGGGTGGTCCAAAGCGATCCGGGCGCGGTGCCGGCGAGGCGCACCGCCGTGCCGTAGAGGTGCACCTCCGTGCTCTGCTCGCTGGCCGGGTGGCCCATCTCGACCTGCACCCCCGCCACGCCGTGAGCGCCGAGGCCCTCGGCTTCCTGCACCATCCGCTGGTGGGCCGTGGCGAACGCCGTGGCCCAGGCTTCGTCGACGGCGTCCTGGGTGCCGAGCCAGCCGGGCGGGGGGTGCTCGTTGGTGCCCCGCCATCCCCACGGGCACGGGTAGGTGTGCACGGCGTTGGCGCGGTAGCTGCTCCAGGCGCCGAGCTGGCCGACGTAGAAGCCCTGCACCAGCGCCACGGGTTGCAGGCCCATCGAGAGGCAGGCGGCGAAGTCGGGCGTGGTGAGGCCCGAGTCGAACGCAGACCGGCCGTCGGTGTCGGTCATGTCAGTTGTCGAAGCTGATGATGGTCGTCGGCTGGGGGATGGCGACGTGGTCGGCGCCGGCGCGGCGGGCGACGGCCGTGCCGATCGAGAGGAACTCGATCGTGTGCTCGCCCCACATGTGGTTCTTCTCCTCGAGGCGCATGCCGACGACGCCGGCGGCGGCGAGGCTGTTCGCCTCGTCCTGCATCCGCTTCATGGCGAGCTCCCGGGCGTCGTACATGGCCTGGGTGAAGTTCTCCAGCTCGGCGTTGCGGCCCATCTGGCCGATCGCCTGCCCGATCCCCCGGTGGGCGATGTGGTAGACGCAGGTCCCCATGACCAGGGCGAGGGGGAAGTAGCCGGTCTGGGTCAGCGTCCAGAAGTCCTGCCCGGACAGGTCGCTCGTGAACGGCTTGCCCTGGTTGTTCCGGTAGGACTGGCCGTCCTCCGCCTTCACGGCCGTGCCGACCGCTATGAACTCGGCCGAGTCGCTCCCCCACTCGTAGAACTTGATGTCGAGTCGGACGCCGACGACGCCGTCGGCGCCGAGCTGGTCGGCCTCCTCCTCCATGCGCTTCATCGCCAGCTCGCGGGCGTTGTACATGGCCTCGGACAGCTTGGTCATCTCCTGGGACTGACCCCAGTTCCCCCGCTGCAGACCGATGTGGTAGATGGAGCTCCCCATCACCAGGCCGAGGGGATGGAACCCGGCCCGCTTCACGAGCAGGAACTCGTTGACCGACAGGTCGCTGGTGAACATGCCGTGCTCCAGCTCCTGGAGCCGGCTCCCGGCGTCTTTGGGCAGGTCCGACGGTACGGTGCTCATGGGGGTGGAAAGTCCTCCTACTCGCTCGGGAACGCTTGGCGTCGGGGATCGGCCGGTCAGTGGCCGACGACGATGTTCTCCAGTGCCTGGCGGGCAGCCTGGTTTCCCGCCGCTTCCTGCTGGAGGGCTTCGAGCAGCCTCCGCAGCCACTGCTCGACGGGGAGCTGCTCGTTGCGGATGCGGATGCCGCCTGAGCTGCGGCCGACGACGCAGCGGATGGCGCGACCCTCGAGGTTGGCCTCGTAGTCGTCCTCCACGAGGTGGACGGCGATGGCTTCGACCTCCTCGCTCCTGTGGTGGAACATGCCGCCTGGGTGCCGGATCTCCACCCGGTCCCCCAGGCTGCCCTGGAGGGTCGTGCCGAGCACGCGCAGCAGCATCTTGACGTCGGTGTTGTTGGCGAGGACGGCGGCGACGGCCATCTCCATGTCCGGCTGGTCGCCCAGGCCGGCGCCGAGGTCGGTCATGTCGGCGGCGTGTCGCCGCCCTGCGGCAGGGCGGCCGGCGCCGGCGGCGCGGCCAGCCCCGCCTGCGCCTTCATGGCGGCGAGCTCGGAGTCCACGTTGCTGCCGGCCCCGATCTGGTCGAGCTCCTTCTGGATGTCGTCGCCGTGGGCCGCCCCCACGTCGTCGAGCACCCCGGACTCGAGCAGCTCGTCGAGGGCGCCGGCGTGGGCCTGGGCGGTGGCGATCTTGTCCTGCGCCCGCTGGAGGGCGGCGTTGGAGCTGTTGAACGTGTCGGAGATGCCGGCCACCTGGTTGTCGACCGACGACACCGCCGACGAGGCCGCGTACTGGGCCTTGAGCGTCTCTTTCTGGGTGCGGAACTGGTTGACCCGCTGCTGGAGCGCCTGCAGCGTGCTCGTCAGCTTGTCCTGCTGCTCGACGAGCTGCTGGTGCTGCGGGTCCATCGAGTCGATCTGCTGCTGGGCGACCTGCTTGCGGCTGAGCGCCTCACGTGCCAGGTCCTCACGGCCGGCGGTCAGCGCCTGCTGCGCCTGCTGGGTGAGGGTCTCCATGGAGTGCTTGAACTGGTCCTCCTGCATCTCCAGCTGCTTGCGCGACGCCGCCACGGTGACGAGGGCCTGGCGCACCTTGGTGATCTGCTCGAGCATCTGCTCGTAGCTGTAGTCGAGCATCTCGTCAGGCTTCTCGGCGGAGTCCAGGGCCCGGTTCGCCTTCGCGTTGGCGATGTCCTTGGCCCGGTGGAAGAACCCGGTCATCATGCCTCCATGCCGAAGTGGGAACGAGGGGTGCCCCTAGCGGAGCATAGGAGCGCCCCAGGGGTGCGTCAACGAGCCCTCGCCGGAGGCCGGCCGGTGAGGCCCGACCCCCGCTTGACGAGCGCGTCGAAGAGGATGTCGACCGCCTCGCCGAGGCGGATCCCGACCACGTCGAGGCGCCGGAGCAGCTCCCGGTGCTTGAGCACCTCCGCCGTGACCTCGCCCTCCAGGAGGGCGGCGACCTCGGTCTCGAACCGGCGGCGCACCTCGTTGGCCCGCTGCTTGGCGGCGAGCAGGTGGAGCGTGGCCCCGTCGGGGTCATGGGCCACCGCCCGCACCGCCAGCGAGAGGTCCTCCGAGCCGGCTCCGAGGACCTGGAGGAGCAGGGCCAGGTTGCGTTCCCCGTCGGGCCGGTAGAGGGCCCACTCACGGGCGAAGTCGCGGGTGTTGTCGAGCACGTCGTCGATGGCGCGGGACAGCCGGAAGACGTCCTCCCTGTCGAGCGGCGGGATCAGGCAGTCGGCGAGGGCGGTCACCAGGTCCTGGCGCAGCTCGTCGCCCCGGTGCTCGACGGCCTCGATCGCCGCCGTCGCCGCCTCCTCGTGGCCGCTGACCGCAGCCCCGGCGAGCCGCAGCCCTTCGCGCACGGCGTCGAGGTGGCTGGCGAGGATGGCGAGCAGGGCGGTGCTCGAGGCACCGGTCATCCCCCGGGCGAAGCCCCGCAGCCGCTCGACGCGGCCCCGCCGGCCGGCGGTCACCGGGCGACCCTGAGGATGAGTCCCAACACGGCGCCGCCGGCGACGGCGACCGGGAGGGTGGCCCCCCAGGCGAGGCCGAGCGAGAGCAACTCCCCGCCGCGCACGCTGTGGGGCGAGAGGCGGGCGGTGGCGCCGATGAGCGATGCCGTGGACGCCTGCGTCGACGACATGGGGAGGCCGACCGCCGCCGAGGCGAGGACCAGCGCCGAGGAGGCAACCGCGGCCGACACCGCACCCTCGGGCCGGACCCGCACCATCTGCTCGGACACCCGGGTCGACACGCGGCGGACGGTCACGAGGGCGCCGGCCGAGAAGCACCCGGCGATGCCCAGCTGGTCGGGAAGGGACACCCTGACCGGGTCGAGGCCGGCGCCCGTGGCGACGGCGGCGAAGGCCACCATCTTCTCCGCCCCGTTGGCCCCGTAGGCGAAGGACTGCACCACCGGCCCGGCGCGGCGCAGCAGCCTCGACACCACGCGCCCGCGCGCCGGCCGCCCGATGGCGGCCCCGACGGACCGGGCAGCGAGGAAGCCCGCGCCGGACGCCACGAGCGGCCCGAGCAGCCCGGCCGCCACCACCACCACCACCGTGGTCCAGTGCAGCGGGAGGCCGGCGCCGAACCCGACGCCCACGATGCCGCCGCTGAGCGCCAGGGTTGCGCTCGTCGGCAAACCCCGGCGGGACAGGACGCCTACGACCAGCAGGGCAGCGACCACGGCAGCGAGGAACGCCACGCGGCCGCCGCTGCGCTCGAAGGACACCAGCCCGTGGGCGAGTGTCGTGGCCACGCCGGTGCCCACCAGCGCCGGGACGACAGCCACTGCGACGGCGAGCAGACCGACGCTCGCCGAGATCGACAGCGCACCGGCGCGGGCCCCCGCCGCGCCCAGCGTCGCGCCGTCGTTGGCCCCGCTCAGTAGGGCGAAGCCGAAGGCTGCAACAAGCAGTAGAGGAGCCACGATCGCCGCGATCCTCCTTGTGCCAGGTCCGGAGGGCAGCGTCCGGTGCGGTGCGGTGAGGTGAGGTGGGGGATTGGCATCCTAACGCCCAGATGGCCGGTAGGTGAACTCTGAGTGAACGACCTCGCTACGCTGCGCCCCGGACCATCACCGGTGGTTTGCCGAGAATTGACCGTCCCGTTGGTCTACGGTCTCCATCACAACACTCGGGGGGCCTATGGTCGGCGCCGTCCGGCAGCACCCCATACAGAAGAGGAGCGCACCACATGAGCAGCGAAGTCCCCACCCTTTCTCCTCTCAGCCGCCGGCAGTTCCTCCGGCGTGCCGGCACCGGGGCGACGGGGCTCCTCGGCGCCGGGGTCCTCGCCGTCGTCCTCGACGCCTGCGGCTCGACCACGCCCTCGACCACGCCGTCGGGCTCCTCCGGGGCCGCCCCCAGCACGGGCGGGAGCCTCGCTTCGCTCGAGTCCAAGGCCAAGTCCGAGGGCAAGCTCAACGTCATCGCCCTCCCGCCGGACTGGTCCAACTACGGCGCGATCATCTCCACGTTCCAGAGCAAGTACGGGATCAAGGTCACCTCGGCGGCCCCCGACGACAGCTCCGCCCAGGAGCTGGCCGCCATCAAGGCGTTGAAGGGCCAGAGCCGGGCGCCCGACGTCGTGGACGTCGCCCCGTCGCTGGCCGCTGTCGGCGTCCAGGAGAAGCTGTTCGCGCCGTTCAAGGTCTCCACCTGGGACACGATCCCCGCGAACATGAAGGACCCCAACGGCTACTGGACAGGTGACTACTACGGGGTCATCTCCTTCGGGGTGAACACCAGCGTCGTGAAGAACCCGCCCCAGACCTGGTCGGATCTCACCAAGCCCGAGTACAAGGGCATGGTGTCGATCAACGGCGACCCCCGCAGCGCCGGCGACGCCTTCGCCGCCGTGTTTGCCGCCGCCCTGGCCAACGGCGGATCGCTCGACGACATCACGCCCGGCGTGGAGTTCTACGCCAAGCTGAAGAAGGACGGCAACTGGACCTCCACCAACTGCCTGCCGGCCAACATCCAGAAGGGCGCAACCCCCATCGCCATCGAGTGGGACTACCTGAACATCGCCTACAACAAGCAGTTCGGCGGGAGCCCCAAGGTGCAGACCGTCATCCCGGCGACAGGCAAGTTCGGCAACTACTACTGCCAGGCGGTGAGCGCCAGCGCCCCCAACCCGTCAGCGGCGCGCTGGTGGGAGGAGTTCCTCTACTCCGACCAGGGCCAGCTGCTCTACCTCGCCGGCTACGCCCACCCGGCCCGCTACCAGGACCTGGCGTCCAAGGGTCTGATCCCGGCCTCTTTGCAGGCGTCACTGCCGCCGGCGAGTGAGTACGCCGGCGTCGTGTTCCCCAACGAGGCGCAGACCACCAAAGCCGCCGCCGTCCTCGCGGCCAAGTGGGGCCCGGCGATGGCCTGACGGCGATGGCGACCGCGCAGGCCCCCGGGGTCGTCCGCGCAGACGCCCCGGCAACGACGACCGGGGCCGGCGCGCGCCCGGCGCGCCGGCGCTCGGGCGGGCTGCGCTGGTTGGGGGTGGCCCCGCTCACCGCCTACCTCGCCTTCTTCCTCATCATCCCCGCCGGCGAGCTGGTGGTGGACGCCTTCCGGACGCCCAACGGCGCGTTCACCCTCGGCAACATCTCCACGATCTTCCAGGCCCAGTACCTGTCGTCGTTCGGCGCCAGCCTCGAGCTGTCAGCGCTCGCTGCGCTCTTCGGCGGTGTGCTCGGCCTGCTCGCGGCGAGTGCCATCGTCCACCCGAGCGCCCCGCGCTTCATCCGCTCCTCGGTCACCACCTTCTCCGGCATGGCCGCCAACTTCGCGGGCGTGCCGCTGGCGTTCGCCTTCACCTCCACCCTCGGCGCAACGGGTGTGATAACCGTGGCGTTCCGTCACGCCGGCATAAGCCTGGCGGCGATCAATCCCAACGCCACGACCCTGGGGTTGGCGCTCGTCTACAACTACTTCGAGTTCCCCCTCATGCTGCTGCTGCTCGTCCCCGCCCTCGACGGGCTGAAGCGGGAGTGGCGGGAGGCGGCGGCCAACCTCGGGGCCGGAGGCTTCACGTACTGGCGGACGGTCGCCTTCCCGATCCTCCTGCCGTCGCTGCTCGGGACGATGGTCCTGCTCTTCGGTGGCGCCTTCTCCGCCTACGCCACCGCCTACGCCCTGTCCGGCTCGACCGGCAACCTGGTGACCGAGCTGATCGGCAACCTGACCAACGGCAACATCACCGTCGACCCGCAGCTCGCCTACGCGCTGGCGCTCGGCATGATGGTCATCATCACGCTGCTGATGGTCGTCTACTACCTGCTGCAGCGGAGGGCCAGCAGATGGCTGCGGTGACCGTCGGGCCTCCCCCGGCCCGCCGCCGGGGCCGCCGTCGCCGCCTCCCGGCCTGGCACGTGCTGTGGATCGTCGTCGCCGTCGCCTACTTCCTCGTGCCGATCGTCTCGTTGGTGCAGTTCAGCTTCGGCGGTGTCGTCAACGGCCACAGCGCCGGCTTCCACTGGTACGGCACCGTCTTCGCCGATCCCAACTTCCGCTCCAGCTTCTGGCTCTCGGTGCAGATCGCGATCGAGACGGTGGTGCTGAGCAACCTGCTCCTGATCCCGACCACGTTCTGGATCCACCTGCGGCTGCCCCGGCTCCGCCCGGTCATGGACTTCGTGTCGGTGCTCCCGTTCGTGGTGCCCCCGATCGTCCTGATCGTCGGCCTGATCCCGTTCCTGCGTCTCTTCACCTTCCTCTACTCGCGCCCGGAGGTGCTCGCCTTCATCTACGTGGTGTTCGCCCTCCCGTTCCTCTACCGCTCGCTCGACGCCGGGCTGCGGGCGATCAACCTCCGGACCCTGGCCGAGGCGTCGGCCAACTGCGGGGGGTCGACATGGTCCACGCTCGTGCGTGTGGTGCTGCCCAACCTCCGCTCGGCGGTGATCGGCGGCTCGTTCCTCACCGTCGCCATCGCCATGGGGGAGTTCACGATCTCCAGCCTGCTCTCGTTCAACACCTTCCCCGTCTACCTCTTCAACATCGGCCAGACGACGGGCAACGAGGCGGCGGCCCTGTCGGTCATCAGCCTCCTGCTCACCTGGGCGCTGATGGTCTCCCTCTACCTCGTCGGCCGCGGGGGCCGCACGACCGCCCAGGTGGCAGCCACCCGGTGAGCCGCGCGCACCGTGTAGAGCAGGGAGGAGCGCCATGGCCCGGATAGAGCTGCGCGGCCTGCGCAAGCAGTTCGGCGGCGGGGTCGTCGCCCTCGACCGATTGGACCTCGACGTTGCCTCGGGCGAGTTCGTCTCGCTGCTCGGCCCGAGCGGCTGCGGGAAGACCACCGCCCTGCGCATCGTCGCCGGCTTCGAGCTCCCCGACGAGGGGGAGGTGCTCGTCGACGGTGCCGACGTGCTCCACCTGCCTGCCAGCAGGCGCAACATGGGCATGGTGTTCCAGTCCTACAGCCTGTTCCCCAACATGTCGGCGAAATCCAACGTCGAGTACCCGCTGCGCATCCGCCGCCAGCCCCGGGCTGAGCGCGACCGGCGGGCACGCGAGCTGCTCGGGCTCGTCGGGCTGGCGAAGCAGGTCGACCGCTACCCCCACCAGCTGTCTGGTGGCCAGCAGCAGCGGGTGGCGCTCGCCCGGGCCCTGGCCCACGAGCCGGGGGTGCTGCTGCTCGACGAGCCACTCTCCGCGCTCGACGCCAAGGTGCGGGTGCAGCTGCGCGAAGAGGTCCGGCGCATCCAGCTGGAGCTGGGCATCACGACGCTGTACGTCACCCACGACCAGGAGGAGGCCCTGTCGATCTCCGACCGGGTTGCCGTGATGTCGGAGGGGCGGGTGGAACAGGTCGGGACGCCGGCGGAGGTGTACGCCCGCCCCCGCACGGCCTTCGTCGCCAGCTTCGTCGGCACCGTCAACCGGCTGGAGGCGCGTGTCGTCTCCAGCGTGGAGCGCACCGTCCGCTGCGGCGAGGTCGTGCTCACCGTCGCCGCCGACGTCTTCGACCACTCCGACGGCTCCTCCGTCGCCCTGTACCTCCGCCCCGAGGACGTGGGGCTGCGCCCGACGCTCAACGGCGACGGGGGCGGGGGCGGGGGCGGGGACAACGGCCTACCCGGCCGGGTGCGCAGCGTCACGTTCCTCGGACCGGTCACCCGGGTCGGAGTCGACTGCGGGCTCGGGGCCCTCGTGGCGGATGTCTCGAGCGAGACCGCCCTCGGGCTCTCCCTGGACCAGCCCGTGTCGGTGGTCGTGGACTCCGCCCGGCTCCGCACCCTCGCCGCGAGCTGACCGCCAAGCCCCAAAGAGGGCATACCAGTCCAGAGCGGCATCGAAGCGAGCGGGGTCACGTTGTTGGGCAGTTGACCGCGATTATCGCGGTCAACTGCCCAAACAACGCGACAACCTTGGCCTACCCGCCGGCCCGCCGGAGCGACTGCAACCCCAACAGCCCGGCGAGGTCGTAGACGAGGTTGGCGGCGGCCAGAGCGGTCAATTCGGCGTGGTCGTAGGCGGGGGCAACCTCCACCACGTCGGCGCCGACCAGGCGGATGCCGTCGAGGCCGCGCAGGATGGCCATGAGCTCCCGGCTGGTCAACCCGCCCGGTTCGGGGGTTCCCGTGCCTGGTGCGTGGGCGGGGTCGAGCACGTCTATGTCGATGCTCACGTAGGCCGGCCGCTCGCCCACCCGCGCCCGGACGCGCGCGATGGCGTCCGCCACTCCCCGCTCAGCGATGTCGATCGTCGTGATGGTGGCGAAGCCGAGGTCGTGGTCGGCGAGGAGGTCGTCGGGCGCGTAGAGGGGGCCCCGGGTGCCGACGTGGACCGAGCAATCCAGGTCGAGCACGCCCTCCTCCACCGCCCGGCGGAACGGCGTGCCGTGGGTGTAGGGAGCGTCGAAGTAGGTGTCCCAGGTGTCGAGGTGGGCGTCGAAGTGGACGAGCGCCACCGGACCGTGGCGACCGGCGGTTGCCCGCAGCAGGGGCAGGGCGACGGTGTGGTCGCCGCCTAGCGCGATCAGGTGGCCGGCGCGTCCGAGCAGCTCGGCGGCTCCCTGCGCGATCGTCTCGATCGCCTCGGTGATCGAGAAGGGGTTGGCGGGGATGTCGCCGGCATCGGCCACCTGCTGGACCGCCCAGGGCTGCACAGCGAGGGCGGGGTGGTAGGGGCGGAGGAGCTTGGAGCCGGCTCGGATCGCCTGCGGGCCGAAGCGGGCCCCCGGCCGGTAGGAGACCCCGGAGTCGAAGGGTATGCCGACGATCGCGACAGCGGCACGCCCGACAGCGTCGAGGGTGGGGAGGCGGCCGAAGGTGTCGGGGCCGGCGAAGCGGGGGATGCGACGTCCGTCCGGGGGGCCGGCAAGCGGGGGGCCCGCAGGCGGGGGGCCCGCAGGCGGGGGGCCCGCAGGCGGGGGCGAGGATGGCACGCCGCAGTCTTACTCGGCTTGCTCGCGGTCGCGGTCGCGGTCGCGGTCGACGTCGATCGGCTGCTCCGGCTCGGGGAAGGCGTCGGTCACCTGCGGTGCGCCGCGCTTGTAGACGTAGAAGCTCCGCCGGAACGACAGGACCTCGTTGCCGTGCTGGTTGAGGCTCCGGGTGCGCACGCCCACGATCCCGGCGTGGCGGCGGGACTGCGACTCCCGCTTGTCGAGCACCACCGACTCCGACCAGAGGGTATCGCCGGCGAACACGGGATGCGTGAAGCGCACCTCGTCGAAGCCGAGGTTGGCGAAGGCGTTCTGCGAGAGGTCGGTGACGCTCTGGCCGACGGCGAGGGCGAGGGTGAACGTCGAGACGATCAGCGGCCGGTTGAACTCCGAGCGGCGGGCGTACTCGACGTTGAAGTGGATCTGGTTTGTGTTCATCGTGAGCAGCGTGAACCAGGTGTTGTCCGCCTCGCTCAGCGTGCGGCCGAGCGGATGGCGGTACACGTCGCCGGCGGCGAAGTCCTCGTAGTAGCGGCCCTCCCAGCCGGCCTGAACGGGCATGCCCGCCATCATCGCAGCCGACCGTGGGAGCAGTGCGCGATCCGGCGGGGTCGGAGTGCTTCAATGCGGCATGCTGCTATTCGGGCAGGTCCTCGGGGAGGGGCCGCCCATCGTGGTCCTGCCGTGGCTCGGCGTCGACCACGCCGTGATGGCGTCGGCCTGCGAGCCGGCCCTGTCCCGCCAGGAGCACTGGTCGCGCCTGTACCTCGACCTTCCCGGGACCGGGAAGTCGCCTCTCGTGGGCACCAGCTCCGACGACGTGCTCGACGCCGTCCGCCAGACCGTCGACGCGACCTTGGCGCGGGGTGAGCGCTTCGCGCTGGTCGGCTGCTCCTACGGCGGGTACCTGGCTGCCGGCCTGGCCCGCCGGATCCCCGACCGGGTGATCGGCCTGCTCGCTGTCTGCGCCGGCGTGCGGGCCCGGCTCCAGGACCGCGATCTGTCCGGGCTCTCCCCGCCGACCCCCCAACAGGGCTGGCTCGGCGACGTTCCCCGGGAGCTGCACGACTTCTGCACCCACGAGATCGGGCACCAGACGGCGACGGTGGCCAACCGGGTGGCCCGCGCCCTGGCCCTCGGGGGCCCGTCCAACGAGCGGTACCTGGCCGATCTCCGGAACCGCTTCCGGCTGGCCGACGAGGACCGGGGCGGCGCCTACCCGGGGCCGGCGACGTTGATGGCCGGCCGCAAGGACCGGGTGGCCGGCTACCGGGACCAGTTCGCCGCCCTGGCGCGCTACCCCCGCGGCACGTACCTGGCCCACGCCGACGCAGGCCACTTCCTGCCGTTCGAGCAGCCGACGTTCTTCGCGTCCGTCACCCGGTCGTGGCTGGCGACATGCGTGTCAGCGTCGTAGGACGTCGAGTGTCCTCAGCGTCGGATCGGCGGCGTAGGCGATGCGGATGCCGTCGGCGGCCGCAGCGGAGAGGGCGTCGACGGCCTCTGCGGTGACGAGCTCGCCGGGGGCGAGGACGGGGATGCCGGGCGGGTAGGGCGCGACCAGCTCGGCGCTGACCCGGCCGACGGCGGCGGCGGCGGGGACGCGCTCGGCATCGGCGAAGAACGCCTCCCGGGGGGTGACGACCATCTCCGCTTGCACCGTCCAGCTGGCGGCCGGGACGATCCGCCGGGGCGCGCCCCGGTGAGCTTCGATGGTCCGGGCGAGGATCTCTCCGAAAGCCTCCACGTCACCGGGCGAGTCGGCCATGGTCACGAGAGCCGTGATCGTGTCCCGATCGGCCATCTCCACGGGGCATCCGGAAACCATCAGATCGCCCTCGACTGCCACCCCGTGGGCGCCCACCCCGGCGAGCACGACGGCGAGCTTCGCGGGGTCTACGCCCGGGCCTTCGAGGACGCCGAGGCCGGGCACGGCGGCCAGGCGGCGGCGTGCCGCTGCGACCGAGTCGAGCATCTGGCCGGCGAGCTTCTCCCCGTCGCGCTCGAGCAGGGCCCGGCTGGCGTCGATGCTTGCGAGGATCTGGCCGGCGGGACTGGTAGTGCACGTCGCCTCGAAGGCGCGCCCCAGCCGGTCCGGGTCGAGGCGCGCGGTGCGGGCAAGGACGATCGCGGCCTGGCTGTACGCCGGCAGGACCTTGTGGGCACTGGTCACGAGGGCGTCGGCGCCAGCCTCCAGTGCGTGCGGCGGGAGGTCGGGGTGGAAGCCGAAGTGCGCCGCCCACGCCGCGTCGACCACGAGCGGTACGCCTGCGCCGTGGGCGACGTCGGCCAGGGTGGCGATCTCGGAGTGGGTCCCCACGTACGACGGGTCCCCGACCAGCACGGCGACCGCCCGGGGGTGGTCCCGCAGTGCCTCGCTCACGGTGGCGGCGTCGACCCCTGCGGGCAGGCCCGTCGCGGGATCGATCCGGGGGCGGACCCACACCGGGCGCAGCCCGGCGAGGACGAGGCCGAGGAGCATCGAGCGGTGGAGGGTGCGGCTGACGACGACCTCGTCGCCGGGGTGGCCGACGGCGAGGGCGAGGGCCTGGTTGCCGTGGGTGGAGCCGCTGACCGAGAACCGGCAGAAGTCGGCGCCCCAGAGCTCGGCCGCCCGCCGCTCGGCGTCGAGCAGGTACCCGTGGGCCAGCTTGACGGTGTCGACCCCGCCGGAGAGGGCGGCGTCCCCGGCGACGGCCGCCCCGGTGAGATCCGTGCGTCCCTTGTGGCCGGGGGTCATCATCGGGTACTGGCCCGGGCCTCGCCGCTCGAGCGCCCGCAGGTACGCGGCGAACAGCGGCGCGCCGGCGGCGAGGTCCAGCGGGTCGCGGGGGTCCGGCGCCATGCGGCGCGAGCCTAATGCCGTGAGCAGGTCCTCGACTTGCCGGCGGTGGCGCCTGGCGTAGGGTGCGGCGGTGGAGCTCTCCGATGTCGACGCCCTCGCCGCTGCCGAGGAGTACCTCGCCGTGGTCGCCACGACCCGGGCGGACGGCAGCGCCCAGGCGTCGGTCGTCAACGCCGGCGTGCACCCGCACCCCGTCAGCGGCGAGCCGGCGGTCGCGTTCGTCACCTACGGTCGCGCCAAGCTCGCCAACCTCCGCCGGCGCCCGCGCACCACGCTCGTCTTCCGGAGCGGTTGGCGGTGGGCGGCCGTCGAGGGCACCGTCGAGCTGTGTGGCCCCGACGACGACCTCCCGGGCGCCGACCCTTCCCGCCTCCCCGAGCTCCTACGATCGGTGTTCCGCGCCGCCGGTGGCGCGCACGACGACTGGGAGGAGTACGACCGGGTGATGCGGGAGCAGCGGCGCACCGCCGTGTTCGTCCGGCCGGACCGGATCTACTCCAACCCCGCCTGAGCCCTGGCGCGGCGGAAGTGGCTGGCCGGCGCCGGGGATGCCGGGATGGGCGGCTGCGCGTGGACGGCGCCCCGCCTCACGGGCAGGACCGCTGCCCGGCGGGCGCTCCACGCCCGGGTGGCCGGGCACGCCCGAGGCGTCGCCTTTCGACTACACCACCAGGCGACGGCGGAACCGGATGAACGGCTCGCCGCTGCGGCTGGTCACCTCCCCGGCTGGCTCCCAGCCGAGGTGCTCGTAGAAGCGGCGCGCCGCCTGGTCCGGCGGGGTCACGAGCACCAGCTCCTCCACGCCGGCACGCCGGGCGACGCCCTCGGCGGCCTCGACGAGCGCCCGCCCGATCCCTGCCCCCTGCGCCGCCGGGGCCACGAGCAGGTGGGTCACCTCCCCCACCCGCCCG